>NZ_JBAURI010001314.1:0-1845 GCF_049581145.1 Bradyrhizobium sp. | reverse complement strand
CATCCAGGCCGCGCTCGCCCGCATCGACGCGCTGAACACCCGCCCTGAACTCCTCGCCGCCATCGCCACGCTGCATCACGACGTTCCCGGCAGCTTCTTCTTCCGCTCCGGCACCGGGCAGGACGCGATCGATTCTTCCACGGTGATCGTCGAGGTGGGTGCCGGCGGACTCGGTCTGCCGGATCGCGACTACTACCTCAAGACCGATCCGAAGAGCGTCAAGCTGCGCCAGCAATATACCGAATACATCGCACAGTTGCTAACCCTCAACGGAGAGTCAGCGTCCCAGGCCCAGGCTGACGCTGCCAGCATTCTGCACATCGAGACCGAGCTCGCCAAGGCCTCCCTCACCCGCGTCGAGCAGCGCGATCCGCACAATCTTTATCACATGATGGAGATTGCCGACGTTCAGAAGCTGACGCCCGCCATCAACTGGGCCGACTACTTCAAGCAGCAGGGCGCGCCCGGCCTGGCCAAGCTCAACGTCTCGCAGCCCGCATTCCTTAAGGCGCTCCAAACCGAACTCTCCACCGAAGATGTCGCTGCCCTGCGCGCCTACCTGCGCTTCCATCTGCTCAGCGCCATGGCCTAGTACCTCGCCGAGCCCTACGAGAAGGCCTATTACGGCTTCTACTACACGACCCTGCGTGGCGTGCCGCAGATGCCTCCGCGCTGGAAGGTCTGCACTCGCAACGTTGACCGCAATCTTGGCGAGGCGCTCGGCCAGGAGTTCGTGCGCCGCACCTTCAGTAAAGAGACGAAGGCCAAGACCGAGTTGATGACCGAGCAGATCGAAGCCCAGATGCAGCACGAGATCGAGAACCTCGACTGGATGAGTCCCGCAACCAAGCAAGAGGCGCTGCGCAAGCTTCACGCCATCCGCAACAAGATTGGCTATCCCGACCACTGGCGCGACTACACCGCGCTCGAAGTCAAGCCAGACGACTACGCCGGCAACGTCCTCCGCGCTTACCGCTTCAACCAGGCCTACGAGTGGAACAAGCTCGGCAAGCCCGTGAACCGCGACGAGTGGGGCATGACGCCGCCGACGGTGAACGCTTACTTCGATCCGCAGATGAACGACATTAACTTTCCGGCGGGAGTGTTGCAGCCGCCTCTATACGATCCCAAGCTCGATGACGCGCCGAACTACGGCAACACCGGCGCCACCATCGGCCACGAGCTTACCCACGCCTTCGACGACGAAGGCCGGCAGTTCGACTCCAAGGGCAACCTCCGCGACTGGTGGACACCGGAAGATGCGAAGGGATTCGAGCAGCGCATCGGCTGTGTGCGCACGCAATACGCGGGCTACGTCATCGTCGACGACATCCATATCAACTCCAAGCTGACCAGCGGGGAAGACGTGGCGGACCTGGGTGGAACGCTGCTGGCCTACATGGCGTGGAAGAAGGAGACTGCCGGCGAGCATCTGCCGGACAAAGACGGCTTCACGCCTGACCAGCGATTCTTCGTCGGCATGGCGCAGTGGGCCTGCTCCAACGAACGTCCGGAGGACCAACGCGTGGAGGCTGCGACCGATCCGCACTCGCCCTCGTTCGCGCGCATCAACGGCGTGGTGTCGAATCTACCCGAGTTCCAGAAGGCGTTCGCCTGTAAGGCGGGTCAACCGATGGTGCACGTACCCAATTGCAAAGTCTGGTAAGACGAACTCATCGTTGCGGAAACGAAGCGAGAGACTCGGAGCGATCGCAGCTCTGGTAGATTGAGCGTATCCCCTCCTCGCCAGAGGAGCTTTATCAGGGCGTCTAATTTGGATAAATCTGTTGTGGGGCCTGCGCAACACTCGCATAAATTTCTGACGCTCGACGCACTGCGAGGTGT
>NZ_JBAURI010001313.1:0-1807 GCF_049581145.1 Bradyrhizobium sp. | reverse complement strand
ACAGCGGCAGCTTTTTCGATCCTCAGGCAATTCCGCCCGCAGACTACGGCGCCATCGCCCAGCGGGCCAATCGTTTCGAGAGGGTAATCGTAGAGAATCATCCCGCGTTCACCGGCGATGCCTGCCTGCGCTTTCGCGACTTGCTTAGCGGCAAGCTCGAGATCGCTATGGGCCTGGAGACGACGCATCGGGAAGTGCTCGCGGGACTAAACAAACGCATGACGCTCGATCAATTCTCGACCGCGGCAAACTTTCTGCGCCGCAACGGGATCGATCTTCGGGTCTTTATCCTGGTGCAGCCTCCGCTTATGCCGGCAGGGGAAGCGCTTGCCTGGGCTGAACGCTCTTTGACATTTGCCATGGAACTTGGCGCCACGGCCGCGACCCTAATCCCAACGCGGGCGGGAAACGGGGCCATGGAGTCGCTGGGCTTTACGCCTCCATCTTTGGAAACTCTGGAGTCCGCGATGGAATACGGTTTGCGGCTTAAGGCAGGCAGAGTCTTCGCGGATCTGTGGGCACTGCGCGAATCGTGCGCGCACTGCCACGCGCAGCGCGCCGCCCGGCTGCGCCAGATGAATCTCCAGCAGGTCGTGCGGGATAGGATTTCCTGCACTTATTGCGGCGGTGCGAGTTGAAACGCGAGTTTGATCTTGCCATCGTCGGTGCGGGCTTCGGCGGTAGCCTGATGGCGATGATTGCCCATCAGCTTGGTCGATCAGTCATCCTGCTCGAACGCGGCCGGCATCCCCGCATGGTGATCGGAGAATCGACCACGCCGCTCAGCAATCTGCTGCTGGAGAGGCTGAGCACGACCTATGATCTGCCGCGGATTGCTCCGCTGGCAAAATGGGGAAGCTGGCAGCGTGCCCATTCGCAGATCGCATGCGGACTGAAGCGCGGCTTCACCTTCTTTCACCAGCAAGGTCAACTGCTGGTCGCGGCGAGCCCGTACGATGATATCGCCGACACCCATTGGTACCGGGCTGACGTGGATCAATTCCTGGTTAACGAGGCGCAGCGTTTGGGAGTCGAGTACCGCGACAACGTCCAGATCGAGGCGCTGGAATTCGCAGAGGATGGTGCGGCCATCGCCGGCCGCACCGGCGAGGAGACGCTTCAGCTACGTGCCAGGCTTCTGATCGATGCCACGGGCCCGGGGGGTTTTCTGCACCGGAGCTTGCGATTGGAGGAGTCTCCGCTGCCTGGACTCCCTGCTACAGAAAGCTTGTACAGCCACTTCACCGGAGTCACCCGCAGCGAAACCACCGGAGATGAACTTCCCTATCCGTTGGATGACGCCGCGGTGCATCACGTATTTGATGGCGGATGGGTGTGGGTGCTGCGATTCAATAACGGCGTCACCAGTGCCGGGGTTGCCGCGACTCGCCGGGTGGCCGAAGAGTTGGCGCTGAGCGAAGGGGAGCCGGCTTGGCGGAGGCTCTTGCACCGGCTGCCGGAGTTGAAAGCACAATTCAAGCAGGCATCCGCGTGCCAGCCGTTCCGTCACATGCCGGTGATCGCCTTTCGCAGCAGCACCATTGCAGGAAAACGATGGGCGATGCTGCCCTCAGCAGCCGGTTTTGTTGACCCGCTGCTTTCTACTGGATTTGCTCTCACTCTGACGGGGGTAGAACGGCTGGCGCAAATCATCGCTGAGCATCGCGATGCGGCTGACTTGGCGCGGCAACTACAAGGTTATGCCAAGGAAACAGATGACAACCTGTTGGCTGCGAGCCGGCTGATCGGGGCCCTGTACGCGAACATGGGCGACATTGCCGCTTTCACCTCATTGTCGCTCTTGTAT
>NZ_JBAURI010001312.1:0-6031 GCF_049581145.1 Bradyrhizobium sp. | reverse complement strand
AGTGTCTCCGCTGAACCTGTATGCTCGTGTGCGTTCTTTTCGTTCTGCTACTTGCACACGAGACCGCGGGTGCAGCGTGCACCCGGCATTCCCTGCGCCCTCGTTCTCGAGGCGCAAGACTTCCTAGGCAAAGCTCGGGCGACCAGCGCCGCGAGACCGTGAAACCGTATCTGCTGTCTGAAATTCGGATTCGGATTCGTGGGCTTGGGCAGAGCGCATCTGCGCCGTGCCCAACCGTGCCATCAAAAAAGGTGTTGGGTGCGCGTCCGCCGAGGTTCGCCGAAGCAGGCTGATATGATGAGAATTCCAAAATCGCCCAACGAGGTCGTCACGAGGGTTTTCCGCCATAGTTCAAAAGCCCGCCGCTGGTCCGTGGCGGATGCGCGCGCAGTCCTTCTTCATTCGGTTCCGTGCCCCAGCCGGGGCGATCCGGAACGACGAGATGGCCGTTCTCGATCTCGGGCAGATGGGTGAACAACTCGTGGTCCCAGGCGAGGCGGTCGATGTCGATTTCCATGATGCGCAGGTTCGGCACCGCCGCGCTGAAATGGGCATTCATCAGGGAGCAGAGGTGGCCGTAGAAATTATGCGGCGCGACGTTGACCTCGAAGGCTTCGGCGGCGGCCGCGATCTTCATCGACTGCCACACCCCGTTCCACGGCGTATCGATGATCGCGACATCCATCGCCTGTTCACGGAAATAGGGCAGGAATTCGCGCAGGCCCATCAGCGTCTCGCAGGAAGAGAGCGGGTGCGGGCTTTGCCGCCTGATATAACCGAGCGCTTCGGGGTTGAAACTGTCGATCTCGATCCAGAACATCTCGAGGTCCTCGATCGCCCGCAAGATCTTCAGGTAGCCTTCCGTCTTGGCGTTGAAATTGAGGTCGAGCAGGATATCGACATCGGGGCCGGCACCGTCCCGGATGGCTTCGAGATGCATCCGCAGGTCGCGCAGCACCTTGCGGTCGACGTTGATCTCGGGCTGGAAGGGCGAGCCGAAGCCGGGGCGCCAGCCGGTCGGCTTGCCGCCGTCATAGGTGAAGATGTTGGTCTTCAGCGCGGTAAATCCCTTCTCACGGACCTCGCGCCCGATCGCCTGCACGCCGTCGAGGTCTTCGATGCCCGGCTTGTACCAGCTCGGGTGGTTGATGCGCCAGGTCGCGCAATGCGACCAGTAGACGCGAATGCGCTCGCGGATCTTGCCGCCGAGCAATTCGTAGCAGGGCACGCCCAACAGTTTGGCCTTGGCATCGAGCAGCGCGTTTTCGATCGCGCCGAGCGCCTGCCCAACCACGCCGCCCGCGGCTGGCCGCGTCGCCGCGAACAGTTCCGCATGGATCCGCTCGTGCTGGAAGGCATTTTGTCCGACGACCCGCGTCGAAAGGCGCTGGATCGCCGCGCTGACGCCGGGCGAACCAAAACCCTCGTCGAATTCGCTCCAGCCGATGATGCCATCACCGGTTGTGATTTTGACGAAATGGTAGTTTCTCCAGCCGGCGTCGCAGGCAAGGATTTCGACGTTCGTTATCTTTGATGCTTTTGTCATGGCGTCCTCCCTTTTGCGTCCCTTGTTTTAGCCGGCTTTGCGAGGCGTGCAATCGGGGTGGTCGGATGCTGAGATCGCCGGACCAGTCGCCTCGTCAGCGCGGCAGCCTGCCGAACAGGCCGTCGAAGCGGTACGAATAGCCGACGCCGACGATCGTGTTCGGTGCGTTATGATTGAGTCCGAAAGCGAGGTGGATATCGATTTGCTGGTTTTGGCCCAAGCGATACATCGCACCCGAATTGAAGAGATGGCTCGGACCTGCATTGTCGGGATAGTCGCCGACATATTCGCCAAACACGCTGAACTTCTCGGTCAGAGCCTGTTCCAGCACGAAAGTCGCTTCGCTGATGCGCCCGGTCGTCGGATCGGAGGGGCGAAAGAACTCGGTGAACATGCCGCTCACGCTCCAGCCGTCATGCAGCTCCCATGACCATGGGAATTGCAGATAGGGCTGCGCGCCACGGCCGGCGATCGCGGCAGCCCCTGTCGGCAACGCCGCCCCGGCGACGATCGACAGGTCGACGGTCCCCGGAACCGGGCTGACCTGCCACTTCACGGCGGGTGCGAGGTCCGAAAATCCGGAACTGCCGGGGGCATGCAGATTCGCCGAATAGCTCGGCAGATCGGCCAGCAATTCCAGGCAAGGCGCAACCCCGAGGCGCCATCGCGTGTTGGTGCCGTCGAGAACTTGCCCGCTATCCCGAGCGGTGAAATTGATGCCGTTTTCGTTCTGGAGGCTGCCCGTGGGGACGACAATGCTGGAGTTCGTGACATCCGGCCGATCGGTGGTGATGCCGGCCGTCGCGGTCGGACAGGCATCCGCCCTGGCCTCCGACACAGCGAGGATCGCCAATGCTGATAAGCAAAATGACCTGGCAATGTTTCTCTTCAACCTTGGACCGGGAGTTGTGGTCGCAGGCTTTCGAAAGCTGTGCATTTCAACTGACCTGGTACTCCACGCGACAAACAGACCCGGGCGGGATTCGTCCGCCCGGCTCCTGTTACCTCTGGATCATGATTGGAACAGGCGTTGGTTTATTCCCGTCCGGGACCTCATCCAGAGAGGATTATTCAGACTCTATTCAGCCGGTTGGGCCAAAGCTGATCGAACACTTATGTCGGAGGCCTTGTCCTGCTTCTAGACGCAAAACCGGCAAGTAAACTGCCAAGTCCGATGATCGCGAAGAGACTCTTCCGCGCCTGTGGCTATCGGCTCGCACTGTGCGCCATGCTTGCATCAGGCGCGGCAATTCCCGGAGGCCTTGCGGCGCCGGCCGCCGGGTTAGATCCGCATGACCTCGCTCTGCTGGATCGGCTGACATGGGGCGTCAGCACGTCCAGCGCGGAGCATTTCCGGGCTCTCGGCACTGAGCGCTGGCTGCAGGAACAACTGCATCCACCGGCCGGCATGGCGCTGCCCGATGCGGTCAAGGCGCAGATCGAGGCGATGCCGGACGTTCACAAGCTTCCGTTCGATGTCGCACTCGCCTTTGAGGCGCAGGCCAGGAGCGCCAACGGGGTTGTCGATCCCGATCAGAAGAAGGCCGCGCAGCAGGTCTATCAGGGCGCGATGAACGACCGGGCCAAGCAGGCGGCGGCGCGCACCATCCTGCGCGCGCTGTACGCGCCGGACCAGTTGCGCGAACGCATGACCTGGTTCTGGTTCAATCATTTCAACGTCCATCAATCCAAGGCCAACATCCGCATCTTTGTCGGCGATTACGAGGATCGCGCCATCCGTCCCTTTGCACTTGGCAAGTTCCGCGATCTGCTCGCAGCGACCCTGCATCACCCGGCGATGCTGCGCTATCTCGACAACGCCGATAACGCCGCCGGCCATCTCAATGAGAACTACGCCCGCGAAATCATGGAACTGCACACTATGGGCGTCGGTTCAGGCTACACCCAGGCCGATGTCGAAGCCCTGGCCAAGATTCTGACCGGCGTTGGAATCGATGTGAAGCAGGAAGATCCGAAACTCAAGCCCGAGCTGCAATCGCAGCTGGTGCGCGAGGGCGCCTTCGAGTTCAATCCGGCGCGCCACGACTACAGCGACAAGAGCTTTCTCGGTCACACCATCAAGGGACGGGGACTGGCGGAGGTTGACGAGGCAATCGACATTCTCGTGCACCATCCCGCGACGGCCACGCATTTGTCGCGGCAGATCGCGACCTATTTCGTCTCGGACACCCCGCCGGACTCGCTGGTCCAGAAGATGGCGCAGACCTTCAAGACATCGGACGGCGACATCGCCGCGATGCTCTCCACCATGGTGCACGCGCCGGAATTTTCCGCCGCGCTGAAGCCCGGCATGAGGTTCAAGGACCCCGTGCAATACGCGCTGTCGGCGGTTCGTCTCGCCTACGACGACAAGGTGATCCTCAACACCGCGCCGATCCAGAACTGGTTCAACCGGATGGGCGAGGGCCTGTTCAATCATGAGACGCCGGACGGCTATTCGCTGAATTCGGCGTCCTGGAACGGACCCGGACAGATGATGGTACGTTTCGAGATCGCTCGGCAGATTGGCTCCGGCTCGGCTGGGCTGTTCAAGCCGGATGTGCCCAATGCGGTCGATCAGCCGGCCTACCCGCTGATCCAGAACGCGCTCTACTTCAGCGGGCTGCGCCAGACCTTGGGTCCGGCAACGCTTGCGGCGCTCGACAAGGCGGTATCTCCGCAGGACTGGAATACGCTGTTCCTGTCGTCGCCGGAATTCATGCGCTAACCACTTGCAAGGAGCGTCAAATGAACCGTCGTGAACTGATCAAGGCGTTTGCGGCAATGACCCCGCTGACGGTCGCAGGCCGGGTCTGGGCTGCGCCGGCGACCGATGCGCGACTGCTCGTCGTGTTCCTGCGCGGGGCCTACGACGCCGCCAACGTCGTTGTGCCGGTCTCCAGCGACTTCTACTACAGTTCGCGGCCAACGCTTGCGGTTGCTCGTCCAGATGCTGGTAATCCGAATTCCGCATTGCCGCTGACGGCCGAGTGGGGACTGCACCCGGCCTTTCGGGACAGCCTTTATCCATTGTGGGGAAAGCGGGAGATCGCCTTCGTTCCCTTCGCGGGCACCAGCGACGATCTCACCCGCAGCCATTTCGAGACCCAGGACACGATCGAGCTTGGTCAATCGGTCTCCGGCTCGCGCGACTATCGCTCGGGTTTCATGAGCCGGCTCGCGGCCGAACTCACCCGCGCCAAGCCGATCTCGTTTACCGATCAACTGCCGCTGATCTTTCGCGGCAAGACGCAGATCCCCAACACCAGCATCAAAAATATCGGCAAGCCGGGCGTCGACGACCGGCAGGCCGCGCTGATCAAGGACATGTATGCGCAAAGCAGCCTCGCGCCCTCGGTCTCAGAGGGTTTCCGGGTGCGCGACGATGTCTACCGCTCGATCTCGCAGGAGATGACCGCGGCCAATCGGGGCGCGGTGTCGCCGCGCGGCTTCGAATTGTCGGCGCGACGGATCGGCCGGCTGATGCAGCAGCAGTTCAACCTCGGCTTCGTCGACGTCGGCGGCTGGGATACCCACGTCAATCAGGGTGCAGCCAACGGCTATCTCGCCGACCGTCTGGGCGAACTCGGCCGCGCACTGTCAGGCTTTTCCGAGGAGATCGGCCAGCCCGGATGGCGCGATACGGTCGTGGTCGTGATCTCCGAATTCGGTCGCACGTTTCGTGAAAACGGCGATCGTGGCACCGACCACGGCCATGGCAGCGTCTATTGGGTGATGGGTGGTGGAATCAATGGCGGCCGCATCCATGGCGAACAGGCCAAGGTCGATCAGGCGAACCTGTTCCAGAACCGGGATTACCCCGTCCTGACCGACTATCGCGCGATGTTCGCGGGCCTTTTCCAGCGCATGTATGGCCTCGATGTCGCAAGCGTCCAGCGCATCTTTCCAGGCGCCCATCCAGCCGCTCTGGGACTGGTGTGACGGGAGAAGCTCTCCAGCACCAGAAACTGGGTGCGCTTCGAGAGCCGCCCACGTGGCCGCATAGGAGCTCATCATTTGGCGACGTCGGCAAGCGTGGCGCCGTGAAACCCGGAGCCGAGTCCCGGGCCTTTGGAACAATGTCCATCGGCCATTCGTCCCTTGATTGTTTCTCAAAGCTTGCGGCAAGCTCTCCGGTCCGCGACGTGGGAAGGAGGCGCCGGTGCGTCGCGCTGTCGTCGGTCTGTCGTAATCCGGGCGGATAGTTTATAGGACAGCAATGAACAATCTGACGCCGACAACACCACGTGAAGCGACCGAGCTGGACGGCGCGGACAATGAAAATCCGGCAGCTGCTGCGGGAATCGGTGTGCGGCAGCCGCCTCAGGGCAAGCTGCCGCTCCTGGCGTTGTCGGCGCTCGGCATCGTGTTCGGCGATATCGGAACCAGCCCGCTCTATACTTTCAAGACCATCCTCGGCACCACCGACAAATCTCCCGACGCCGCGGTGGTGCTTGGCGCGCTCTCGCTGGTGCTCTGGACGCT
>NZ_JBAURI010001311.1:0-6925 GCF_049581145.1 Bradyrhizobium sp. | reverse complement strand
CTCGACGTCTTCCTGCCCGACATGCTCGGCTGGACGGTGCTGAGCCAGCTCAAGCACAATCCGCTCACGCGGCACATTCCGGTGCAGATCATCACGCTGGACGAGGATCGCCAGCACGCATTGGCGCGCGGCGCGTTCTCCTTTGTCAACAAGCCGACCACCACCGAAGGGGTCAGCGCCGCGCTGGCGCAGATCAAGGAATACGCCAAGCCGCGCCGCAAGCGCCTCCTGATCGTCGAGGACAACGCGGCGGAACAGCTCAGCATCCGCGAATTGCTCGATCACGACGACATCGAGATCGTGGCGACCGACACCGGCGCCGACGCGCTCACGACCCTGCGCGCGAATCCCTGTGACTGCGTGGTGCTGGACCTGCGGCTGCCCGACATGACCGGATTCGAGGTTCTGGACCGCATCCGCAACGACACCGCGCTGTCGAATGTTCCGGTGGTGGTGTTCACGGGCCGGGAACTGTCGGCCGAGGAAGACGCGGAACTTCACACCATGGCGCGCAGCATCGTCGTCAAGGGCGTCGAGTCGCCGGAACGGCTGCTCGACGAAACGTCACTGTTTTTGCACCGAGTCATCACGGAATTGCCGATCGAGAAGCAGCGAATGCTGGAGAAACTCAACAGCTCCGATGAGGATCTGGTCGGCCGGACCGCGCTGTTGGTGGATGACGACGCCCGCAACATCTTCGCGCTGAGCAGCGTCCTGGAACGGCGGGGCATGAAGGTCCTGACCGCAACGACGGGGCACGAGGCCATCGCGCTGGCCGGGTCCAGTCCCGAGATCGCGATCGTTTTGATGGACATCATGATGCCCCAAATGGACGGTTACCAGACCATCGGCGTGATCAGGCAAAACCCGTGTTTTGCCCGCCTCCCGATCATCGCGTTGACGGCGAAGGCGATGAAGGGCGATCGCGAGAAGTGCCTGGAGGCCGGCGCCTCCGACTATCTCGCCAAGCCGGTCAACACCGAGCAACTGCTTCTCGCCATCCGCATGTGGCTGCACCGCTGATGGGTGTCCGATGAACGACCAGCAAACGGTCAATATCCTCCTGGTCGACGACCAGCCGGCAAAGCTGCTGGCCTATGAAGTCATCCTGAAGGAACTCGGCGAGAACCTGATGGTCGCGACCTCGGGGCGCGAGGCGCTCGAGATCCTGCTCAAGAACGAGATCGCCATCATCCTGGTCGATGTCTGCATGCCGGAACTGGACGGCTTCGAGCTCGCGGCGATGATCCGCGAACATCCGCGGTTCCAGAAGACGGCGATGATCTTCATCTCCGCGATCCAGGTCAGCGACATCGATCGGCTGCGCGGCTACGAGATGGGCGCGGTCGACTACGTTCCCGTCCCCGTCGTGCCCGAGGTGCTGCGCGCCAAGATCAAGGTGTTTGCCGAGCTGTACCGCAAGACCCGCCAGCTGGAGCGGCTCAACGCCGAGCTGGAAGACCGCGTCCGCGCGCGGACGGCCGAGCTCGAACGTTCGACCGCCCAGCTGGTCGCGAGCGAACAGCGGCGCAGCATGGCGATCGCGGCCGGCAAGATGGGATCCTGGGACTGGGACCGGGTCAACGGCGACTGGATGTGGGACGAGGGCCAATACCGGATCTTCGGCGTCGATCCCGCAAGCTTCGCGGTGACCTCGGCGAACATCGAGGCGATGCTGTATCCGGAGGATCGCGACGCGTTGCGCGCCTTCACCGGCCATTTCAACAATGGCGCGCGATCCTATGAGGCCGAGTTTCGCATCAACCGGCCCGACGGCGAGCAGCGCTGGTGCATCGCGACCGCCGTGGCGACCACCGACAACGACGATCGCGTCGTCCGCGTCAGCGGCGTCACGGTCGATATCACCGAACGCAAGCAGGCCGAAGAGCGCCAGAGCCTTTTGACCCGCGAAGTCGATCATCGCGCCAAGAACGCGCTGGCGCTGGCGCAATCGATCGTCCGGCTGACCCGGGCGGACAGCGTCAAGACCTATGTCAGCGCCGTGGAAGGCCGCATCAGCGCGCTGGCGCGGGTGCACACCATCCTGTCGCTCTCGAGCTGGCAAGGCGCCGAAATCGGCAAGCTGGTGCAGGAAGAGCTCGCCCCCTATGCGATCGGCCGACAGCTCCAACTGACAGGTCCTGAAGTCCAGTTGCAGCCTGCGACGGCGCAAACGCTGGCGCTGGCGCTGCACGAACTCGTCACCAATTCGGCGAAATACGGCGCGCTGTCGGTGCTGTCCGGGCAGCTGTCGATCGGCTGGACGACGGTGGATGAGCTTCTCGCCTTGACCTGGGAAGAAACCGGCGGGCCCGCGGTGCGCGAGCCCACGACGCGGGGATTTGGCACGCGCAGCCTGATCGCAAGCATCGAGTCCCAGCTCGGCGGCCAGGCGCTGTTCAACTGGCGCGCCGAAGGGCTGGTCTGCCGGCTGGTGGTTCCGATGCCGCGCAAATCATCGCTGCCGGACCTGAACGGCAAGCCGGTCGCGTTGCCGTCCGAGACGTCACTGCAGCGCGCCTGCGGTTAGCCGCAGGCTTCAGGCTATGGTTCTCTGGGAGCTTCCGGTCTCAGCCCCGAACGGAAATGGGCCGCTACTCGCGCGGACCAGAGTCCACGTCGAGCAAATCTGGTCGGCACTACTTCAGAAAATCGACATGGTGGCAAGCCTGGCGGTTTTCTCGGGGCGGGCCTCCTAGATGTGAAGAGACCGACGAGCTATGGGTCGCAAAATGTATACTTCGCGCAGTCAAGCTCAAGAATTAACGGACTCTGAAGTCATCGATGCTGACGAGATATACAGCTTGTACAATTCGCCGTCTTTGAGTGTTGGCTTTGCGGTCACGTGTAGTGTTTGCCCTTCGTTGAGAGCACGGGTGTAGATGTTGTTCGGCTGGTCGAGTGCTGCGTCTGAGATTTTTCCGAGAACGACCTTATCGCGCCCGCGCAACTTCACACGACACGCACCGTTGTTTTTGAACACCCCTACAAGTTCTACGTCGTACTCGACTTCATCGCCAAGCTCCAAACCCTCATGCGAGCGCAGGACTTCGGCAACCGGCTCATCTAATACCATTGGAGCCTCTTTCCCTATGGCCATTGTTCGCACCGTCTTGCCGATAGGATCAGGTAGCTCACGCAACGGATGACGGTTTTCCCGGACAAGATCGGTCACCAAACCTTGAAGCCAAGTCTTATCTCGCATATGCCCTTCGTGCATTGAGTGCGCTAATGAGCTGAATTGCTCGGACTGTTTTTCAATCACGTCGAGGGACTTGCTCACCTCCGATGGTTTCTTGATGACGGAACTTATCATCGCCTTTGTCATCTCAACGACGAACACATTCCCTAATTTCAGAATGAAAGGGCTGAACATTGGCATGCCCGACATCAGGACAGCCACAAGCTCCTGGAGAAGTCCGTTTTCCCGACTTGGACCGACACAGTACCGGACCTGATATTTCCGAGGGTCGTGCGTCACGTGCTCAAAGAGCAGTTCATGGCAGATGCTATTGGCGATCTTGCTCGCTCCGATAATCGACCTGCCAAATTGCTGAGCATCAACTAAATGCTGGTCGGCGACGAGACCTCGATACGCAATCGGAATAGGCTCAAACAAAATTTCGGCCACGAATCCCCCTCTCTGCGAGCAGACGTGGCAGTTTACAACTCCATTAGGTATTCCAACGCTGGTTGGAAGCGTTTTCCACCTTACTTAATGCTGCTTCTGGACGGTACTATTGTGTGGGAAAATCCCGGCGCAATTTGCGAGTCCCTTCAGCTGCCATCGTCTCATATCGTATCCAAATGATCTCCCGCAGCAGATCTACAATTTTTGATTGTATAATTCAACAACGCGTTGTAGGCACGCGCTGCATCTTTTCCTGCGCTGAGACCCGGCTCATGGCCCTCCTTCATATCCCGCTCAATCAAATCGACGAGGCACGTCTTCAGGCCATTATTGCTGGTGGCGCAGCGGAGAGTCGCACCATCGACTACAAGCGCACAAGCTACGGCAATGCCGATACCGACTACGCGGAGTTTTTGGCCGACATATCTTCGTTCGCGAACACTTCGGGAGGTGACTTGGTAATCGGCATGGACGCGGCGGATGGTGTCCCGACTGCTATCACGCCTCTGACCATGCCGATAGACTCGGAGAAACTGCGCCTAGAACAAATCGCTCGAGGTGGCCTTCAACCTCGCATTGCAAATGTCAACTTTCAACCGGTATCGATCCGAGGAGGCGGCAACGTCCTCATAATTCGGGTTCCACGTAGCTACAACCCGCCCCACCGTGTCATCCGCCAAGGACGCAACCGGTTCTGGGCACGTTCAGCGGCTGGTAAGTACGAGCCGGACGTAAATGAACTCCGGTCGCTCTTTAATGCCGGTCCGCAGATAGCAGAACGCATCCGCAATTTTCGCCTCGACCGCATCGCCAAGATCGCCGCTAGGCAAGCCCCGGTTCAGCTAATGGACCGTGGCACCGTTGTCCTTTACATTGTCCCGCTGTCTGCCTTCGATGTGAACTCAACAAACCTCCGACTTGACCAGATCGAGCACGACTACCACACCTTCGTTCCGTTCGGATCACAAAGTGCAAGCGGCAGTCGCATAACTTTTGAAGGCGTCCTGAAGACGTCGAACGCCGACCAGAAAGCCGCGCAGCACCGCGCCTACCTACAGGTATACCGAAACGGGATCGTCGAAACTGTAGACTCGACTGTGGCCTCAGTAACTTCCGGAACGCCCATCATCTCGGGGCTCGACGACAAGCTGGTTTACGAGACTCTACGGAACTTGGAGGATCTTGCCGCCGCTGGCGTCGAGCCCCCGTACGCAATACTCGTCAGCATGCTCGGTGTCATGGGTGCCCAAATCCATCTCGTGCGTGCCTTGCACGATCCTGCATGGTACGATCATCTTAGTCGTGCGCTTGATAGGGACCAGTATCATTTCGACGATGTTCTCTTTGAGACCGTCCCGGCAAGCCAGGCGGCAACTGCCATCGTTATGCGGCCAGCTCTTGACCAGATGGCCAATGCGGGCGGGGCAGCCACATCGCCTATTTTTGATAAGCAGGATCAGTACATTCCAACTCGCTGACTCTGTCGGATTGGGTTCGCTCGGGGCGCGACTTATCGGGCTTCCTCAATATGTCCGGGTTTCGCCCGTGAGGGACATTCCCGGGCTCCGGTGAGACGTGCGTTGTTGGCCGCCCGCGAAATCCTTCTGCACCGCAAAATCCAGGCGCTTTCGAGCCCTGGCAGACATCGAACAAGCCTGCGCCATTTTACTTGGCTGGAAGGCGCCGGCTGGCTGCATCCGCGCACGCTGCCGGTGCTGATCGGCGATCACGGCCGCGACGATGATGATCCCGTTGGCGATTTCCTGGTCGTCGGCATCGATGCGCAGGAAGGTGAATCCCGATGTCACGACCGGGATGATCGGTGTCGTTCAGTTCCGGGTTCCGCCATGCCCTGTCGTCCTACGCCAGGACGCCTCCATCCACCACCATGGCGTGGCCCACCATGAAACTTGCCGCGGGGCTGCAGAGCCACACCACGGCGGCCGCTATCTCCTCCGGCTCGCCGAACCGCCCGATCGGCTCCTGCGCCAGCATCGCCTTGACGATGCCAGGGTCATGGTTCTTCGAGACCTCGATCATCATTGGCGTGTCGATCATTCCCGGGCACACCGCATTGATGCGAATCCCCTGGTCCGCGTAGTCGCGAGCGGCAGCTCGTGTCAGCCCGATGACGCCATGCTTGCTGGCCGAGTAGGCTGATCGTCCTTTCGAGCCTCTCATCCCGCCGATCGACGAGCAATTGACGATGGCGCCGCTACCTTGCGCAATCATCTGACGGAGCTCTGCCTTCATGCAATTCCATACGCCTCTCAGGTTAACGTCGATGATGCGATCGAACACGTCGTCGCCCGTTTCCAGCATGGGCGCGGCGTCGCAGTTGACGCCGGCATTGTTGAAGGCCGCGTCCAACCGGCCGTAAAGGCTGATGGCCTGCTCCACTATCGCGGTCACTTCGGCTGAATTCGTCACGTCGCCGGTGACACCGAGGACGTCGTGTCCCACCCCACTCAGTTGCTCAGCCGCCTTTTTGATCTTCGCTTCGTCGTGATCGACGAGGACCACCGATGCGCCGGCCTCGGCAAAGGCCCTGGCCGTCGCGAGACCGATCCCGCCGCCGGCTCCAGTCACGAGAGCGACCTTGGCTTCAAAGCTCTTGTTCATCTGTATTCCCCATCGCGTTGGATTCGTCAAAGCCCGGTCCGCTCACCCAATTGCCGATCGCTTCTCAGCGCATGATGAATCCGCCATCCACCGAAATGGACTGGCCCGTCACGTAGCCGGCTGCATCGCTGCAAAGCCAAAGGACCGCATGCGCAATCTCCTCGGGGCGTCCCACCCGTCCCATGGGCACACTCTTCTCCATTGCCCTGAGAGCTTCACCCTGACCGGCAGCGACCATCTGGTCTGCCATCGGCGTCCATATCAGTCCAGGGCAGACGGCATTGATACGAATGCCGCGTGCCGCATATTCCAGAGCCGCGCTCTTGGTGAAACCGAGAACTCCGTGCTTGGCAGCGTGATAGATCCCGCGTTCAGCGCCTCCGACAAGGCCGCCCAGAGACGAGCAATTGACGATCGCGCCGCTGCCTTGCCTGCGCATCTGCCGCAATTCGAACTTCATGCAGCTCCATTCGCCACGGAGATTGACACCCATGACGCGGTCGTAGTCCTCACGTGTGGTGTCGGCCGTCTCTGCAAGGACATTCTGGACGCCGGCGTTGTTATAGGCGGCGTCCAGCTGACCGAAACATGCAACCGTCTGCTTGACCATGGCTTCGACCTGCGCGTCGTCGGCGACGTCGCAATGGATGGCAATGGCTTTGTGGCCTTGCG
>NZ_JBAURI010001310.1:0-3650 GCF_049581145.1 Bradyrhizobium sp. | reverse complement strand
CGTTCGGCGTGCGCGGCGCGGCGGTCAAGCATGTCGGTGTCGCCAGCCTCCGCCGCCGGACGCAGCGCGCTGACGCCGCAGCCGATCAGCCGGAACGCGGTGCGATCGATTTCGCGCGCCAGCATCTCGCGGGACACCGCGAAGATCCGCGCCGCGAGCTGGGTCGACGAGGCCAGCGACTGGGCGCGCGTGCGCTGGCGGAAATCCGCGGTCTTCAGCTTCAGCGTGATGGTGCAGCCCGCGAGCTCGCCGGCCTTCAATCGCGCGGAAACTTTCTCCGCCAGCCGCCAGAGCACGCGTTCCAGCGTCGCGAAATCGCTTATGTCGGCTTCGAAGGTGGTTTCGCTGGAAATGGTCTTGGCGCCGCGGTCGGCTATGACGCTGCGGTCGTCGATACCTCGGGCCAGTCGCCACAACCTGCGGCCGTCGCTTGGAAACTGCTTCATCAGCTCGATTTCGTCGGCGCGCTGCAGGTCGGCGATGGTGCGAAAGCCGCGCTGCGCCAGCCTTTCCTGGGTCGCGGGGCCGACCCCGAAGATGAATCCGACCGGCTTGTCGGCCAGCATCGCGCGCGCCTCGTCCTGGTCGAGCACCGCGAAACCACGGGGCTTGTCGAGGTCTGAGGCGATCTTGGCGAGGAATTTGTTGCAAGCCAATCCGACCGACACCGTGATCCCAATGTCGCGCTCGACCTCGCGCGCGAACTGCGCCAGAACCTTGGCCGGGATCATGCCGTGGACGCGCGTGGTGCCGGACAGATCCAGAAACGCCTCGTCGATCGAGAGCGGTTCGACCAGCGGCGTCAGCGCCTGCATGGCGCGGCGCACCTCGCGCCCGACCCGGATATATTTCGCCATGTCGGGCGCGACCACGATCGCGGACGGGCACAGCGCCAGCGCCTTGAACATCGGCATCGCCGAGCGCACGCCATAGGTGCGGGCGATGTAGCAGGCCGCCGACACCACGCCGCGCTTGCCGCCGCCGATGATCACCGGCTTGTCGGCGATCCCTGGGTTGTCGCGCTTTTCGACCGTGGCATAGAACGCGTCGCAATCGATATGCGCGAGCGAAAGCGATGACAGCGCGCGATGATGGATCAAGCGGGGCGAGCCGCACGCGCCGCAGCGCCGGGCATTGCCGTCCAGATCCGTCAGACAGTCCCGGCAAAAGCAGGTGGTCCCGTCTGGCGCCGGCGCGCTCACGGCACGTCGCGGTCCCAGTGCTGGTCGCCCAATGCCTCGCCCAACACTTGGCGCGCCGCAGCAATATTGGTCGGATGCAGGTTCGAGGCGGCCGCGAAAGCCTTCACGGTTGCGTCATCGCTAAGGATGAAATCGAGCACGCTCGCCAGAAAATGCGGGTCGGCAGCCGAACTTCGCAGTGTTTCCGGCCCGATTCCGCTCTCGGCCAGGAAGGCGCCCAGCCGCTCGGGCTCGCCGGCCAGGAAGCTCAGCGCCTGAACTGCAACGATTTCAGCCACTTCGCGGGGCTTGTGAACAGGCTTTTTCAACGGCCGGTTTGCCTTTCCGTTAACTTATGGTCTCTAATTTGCACGCTATCATGCCCGAGTCCCTTGCTTGCGTTCAAGCAAGCGGAAACCACTTCGTAAAATGATGGAGCCGGGCTTAACGGGTTAGAGCGAATCTGGCGCTAGTTTGAGATTAGGTTTTGGCACGGGTTTTGACGCACCTTGGGGGGATGCCAAAGCACCCAGGGCCGGGCGGCCCAATAACGATGGGAGGGCGGGATGGCCAAAACCGTCCTGATCGTCGAGGACAACGAACTGAACATGAAGCTGTTTCGCGACCTGTTGGAAGCGCATGGCTATCAGACCTTCGGCACTAGCAACGGTGTCGAAGCGCTCAATCTCGTTCGCACGATGCATCCCGATCTGATCCTGATGGACATCCAGCTTCCGCAGGTGTCCGGCCTCGAGGTGACGCGCTGGATCAAGGACGATCCGGAGCTGCGTTCGATCCCGGTGGTCGCCGTGACCGCCTTTGCCATGAAGGGCGACGAAGAGCGCATCCGCGAGGGCGGCTGCGAGGCCTATCTGTCCAAGCCGATCTCGGTCGGCAAGTTCATCGAGACCGTTCGCCGGTTCATCGGGTAGGGGGAAGTCTCGTGTCAGCACGCATCCTGGTCGTCGACGACGTCGCTGCCAACGTCAAGCTGTTGGAAGCCCGGCTGTCGGCCGAGTATTTCGACGTCTTGACTGCCTCCAGCGGCGCCGAGGCGTTGGCGGTCTGCCAGCGCGCCGAATGCGATATCATCCTGCTCGATGTCATGATGCCCGACATGGACGGCTTTGAGGTCTGCCGCCGGCTGAAGGCCAATCCGGCGACGCATTTCATTCCGGTGGTGATGGTCACCGCCCTCGACAGTCCCGCCGACCGCGTGCGCGGGCTCGAGGCCGGCGCCGACGATTTCCTGACCAAGCCGGTGTCCGATATCGTGCTGATCGCGCGGGTGCGTTCGCTGACCCGGCTGAAGATGATGACGGACGAACTGCGGATGCGGGCGCTGACCTCGCTCGAGATCGGCGTGCAGGCGCCGGAGCGCAACGCGGTGGCCGATACCGGCAGGGGCGGACGCGTCCTGCTTGTCGACGACCGTCCGTCCTCCTATGAGCGGCTGGCGCCGCTGCTTGCCGCCGAACATACCGTGGATGTCGAGAGCAATCCGGCGGAAGCGTTGTTTCATGCCGCCGAGGGCAATTACGACCTGCTGATCGTCTCGCTCGATCTGCACAATTTCGACGGCTTGCGGCTGTGCAGCCAGGCGCGCTCGCTGGAGCGTACCCGGCATGTGCCGATCCTCGCCATCGCCGAGCCCGATCACAACACGAGGCTGCTGCGCGGGCTCGAAATCGGCGTCAACGACTACCTGCTGCGCCCGGTCGACAAGAACGAGCTGATGGCCCGTGCGCGCACGCAGATTCGCAAGCGCCGCTATACCGACGATCTGCGCGACAACGTGCAGCATTCGATCGAGATGGCGATCACCGACGCTCTGACCGGCCTGCACAACCGCCGCTACATGGAAAGCCATCTGGCGACGCTTGCCGAGCAGGCCGCCAGCCGCGGCAAGCCGCTGGCGCTGATGATGCTCGATATCGACTTCTTCAAGTCGATCAACGACAATTACGGCCACGACGCCGGCGACGACGTGTTGCGGGAATTCGCGGTCAGGATCCGCAAGTCGATCCGCGGTATCGATCTGGCCTGCCGCTATGGCGGCGAGGAGTTCGTGATCGTGATGCCGGAAACCGATCTGCATGTCGCCGGCATGGTGGCGGAGCGGCTGCGCCATGCGATCGCCGGCGAGCCGTTCGCCATTCACAAGGCGACCAGGCAGATCGACGTCACGATCTCGATCGGACTGTCGACGCTCGAGCGCAAGGGCGAGCCGGTCGGCGACCTCCTGAAGCGCGCCGACACCGCGCTCTACCGCGCCAAGCACGACGGCCGCAACCGCGTGGTGGCGACGGCGGCGTGAGTTTATGTCGTCCCTGCGAACGCAGGGACCCATAATCCCTGGCCTTCGTTGTCTCACCAAAGCTGGCAACGAACACCTTATGTCATCACGAACCTCACGGCGTGGGTCCCTGCGTTCGTGTTTGGTCCCGTCTGATTGGCGAGGGCCTGTAG
>NZ_JBAURI010001309.1:0-2546 GCF_049581145.1 Bradyrhizobium sp. | reverse complement strand
GATCCAGGGAACGTCGATTACCAGCAGACGCTAAAATCGCAGCGAGGCGGAATCGACGAACCCAGGGTGAGGGCACTTATTGAATCTCGCACCGCCGCCCGTGCGCGAAAAGACTTCAAGGAATCCGATCGCATCCGCGATGAGCTTGCCGCGATGGGCATTGCGATCAAGGATTCCAAGGATGGCACCACCTGGGAGGTCGCGCGATGAGCAAGCCCGATACGCCGTTTCCGCGCCATTGGCTCTATTATATCGCGCTGAAGCTCCTGCTGATTGCCGGCGCGGTGGCGCTGGTGCTGAAATATTACGGGCTGTGGTGAATGCGATGGGACAGACCTTGCCGAAACCCGCGCTGCGGCCGTACCTCGCTGATGACAAGCCTGTGCTGGCGGCGATCTTCACCGCGGCGATCGAGGAATTGACCGGCGACGACTATAGCGAAGCGCAGCAGGAAGGCTGGGCCGCGGCCGCCGCCGACGAGCAGGCGTTCGGCCAGCGGCTGGCCTCCGAACTCACGCTGGTCGCCACGCTGCAGAACTCGCCGGTCGGCTTTGCCGCGTTGAGGGGCAAGGATCACATCGACATGCTCTACGTCCATCCCGGCGTCGTTGGCCAGGGGGTGGGGTCGATGCTGTGCGATGCGCTGGAGAAGCTCGCCGCCGGCCGCGGCGTCAAGAGCCTGACCGTCGATGCCAGCGACAACGCGGAAGAGTTCTTCAAGAAGCGCGGCTATGTCGCGCGCCAGCGCAACACCGTCACCGTCAACGGCGAGTGGCTTGCCAACACCACGATGCAGAAGACGCTTGCAACCGGTGGAGCGCAGGCATGAGCAAGGAACGCCTCTATCTGTTCGACACCACGCTGCGCGACGGCGCGCAGACCAACGGCGTCGATTTCACCCTGCATGACAAGCGGATCATCGCCGCCATGCTCGACGATCTCGGCATCGACTATGTCGAAGGCGGCTATCCCGGCGCCAATCCGACCGACACCGAGTTCTTCGCCGAGAAACCCAAACTCGATCACGCCCGCTTCACCGCCTTTGGCATGACGCGGCGGCCCGGCCGCTCGGCCTCCAACGATCCGGGGCTCGCCGCACTCCTGGACGCCAAGGCGGACGCGATCTGCTTTGTGGCAAAATCCTCGGCCTACCAGGTGCGGGTGGCGCTCGAGACCACCAACGAGGAAAACCTCGCCTCGATCCGTGACAGCGTCCAGGCTGCGAAGACGGCCGGCCGCGAGGTCATGCTCGACTGCGAGCATTTCTTCGACGGCTACAAGGAAGACCGCGAATTCGCGCTGGCCTGTGCGAAGACGGCCTACGAGGCCGGCGCGCGCTGGGTGGTGCTGTGCGACACCAATGGCGGCACCATGCCGCACGAGATCGAGGCCATCGTCGAAGACGTCGTCAAGCACGTGCCCGGCGACCACGTCGGCATCCATGCCCATAACGACACCGAGCAGGCGGTGGCCAATTCGCTGGCCGCGGTGCGTGCCGGCGCGCGGCAGATTCAGGGCACGCTGAATGGGCTCGGCGAACGTTGCGGCAACGCCAATCTCTGCTCGCTGATCCCGACCTTGAAGCTGAAGCGCGAATTCGCCGACGCCTTCGAGGTCGGTGTGTCCGACGCAAAGCTCGCCAGCCTGATGACGGTCTCGCGCGCGCTGGATGACGTGCTCAATCGCGCGCCGAACCGTCACGCGGCCTATGTCGGCGAAAGCGCCTTCGTCACCAAGACCGGGATACACGCCTCCGCCGTGCTGAAAGACCCCCAGACCTACGAGCATGTGGCGCCCGAGACGGTCGGCAATCGTCGCAAGGTGCTGGTGTCCGACCAGGCCGGCCGTTCCAACGTGATCGCCGAGCTCGATCGCGCCGGCATTCCCTATGACAAGAAGGACCCGAAACTCGCCCGTCTGGTCGAGGAATTGAAGGAACGCGAGGCGGCGGGTTTCGCCTACGAATCCGCCAATGCCTCGTTCGACCTGCTGGCGCGGCGCACGCTTGGAAAGGTGCCGGAATATTTTCGGGTCGAGCAGTTCGACGTCAATGTCGAGCAGCGCTACAATGCCAACGGCCAGCGCGTCACGATGGCGATGGCGGTGGTCAAGGTCGACGTCGCCGGCGAGCACCTGATTTCGGCCGCGGAAGGCAACGGTCCGGTCAACGCGCTCGACGTCGCGCTGCGCAAGGACCTCGGCAAATACCAGAAATATATCGACGGGCTGAAGCTGATCGACTACCGCGTCCGCATCCTCAATGGCGGCACGGAAGCGGTGACGCGGGTGCTGATCGAGAGCGAGGACGAACTCGGCGAGAGCTGGACCACGGTCGGCGTGTCGCCCAACATCATCGACGCCTCGTTCCAGGCGCTGATGGATTCGGTGATCTACAAGTTGGTCAAGTCCGGCGCGCCGGCGTGAGCAACAAGGGATGACCGTCATTGCAAGCGAAGCGACTTGTCCGCCGAAGGCGCAAGCAATCCATCGGGCCGGGGCAAAGAAAGAATGGATTGCTTCGTCGCTGCGCTCCTCGCAATGACGGT
>NZ_JBAURI010001308.1:0-4855 GCF_049581145.1 Bradyrhizobium sp. | reverse complement strand
GGTTGGATCGGCTGCCGCCGCCGGCGCGGGACTGCGAACGCCCGCCTGATTCGGCACGAAAAGGCGCCCTGCCTGCTAAACCGCGGCCGGCGTCCGGCGCGAATGCCTGTTGCAGCCGCTGGGCAAGGTGCTGACGATAATAGCGGCGCACCACCTCGTCGCGGATGCCGTTGGTCAGGTCGCCAATCCGCGCTTCCAGCGCCGCGCGCCGCTCGGGTGTCGTGAAGTTGCCGCCCTCGATCTCGCGGGACCAGATCATGTCGGCGAGCCCGCGGGCGGCGCCGAGTACATCCTCGATCGCGACGCGTCCACCGGAGCGCACCAGATCATCAGGGTCCTGCCCTTCGGGCAACAGCGCAAAGCGCAGGCTCTTGGCCGGCTTCAGCTGCGGCAGCGCAAGGTCGGCGGCGCGCCCCGCCGCCTTCTGCCCGGCGCGGTCGCCATCGAAGCAGAGGATCGGCTCATCCGCCATCTTCCAGAGCAGCCCGAGCTGGTTCTCGGTGAGCGCCGTGCCAAGCGGCGCGACGCAGCCCGCAAAACCCGCGGTCACCATGGCGATGACATCGACATAGCCTTCGACCACGATCAACGGCGCACCGTCGTGCGCGGCCTGCCGGGCGGACGCAAGGTTGTAGAGATTGTCGCCCTTGTGAAACAGCGGCGTTTCCGGCGAATTCAGGTATTTCGCCGGCACGTCCTTTTCCAGCGCACGGCCCCCGAAGGCGATGACGCGGCCGCGCAGATCGGTGATCGGAAAGATCACCCGGTCGCGGAAACGATCATAGGGCACTGGAATATCGTCGCCGGCGATCAGAAGCCCCGCCTCGACCATATCCTCGACGGAGACGCCGTGACCGCCGAGATGCTCCTTCAGCGCGAACCGCTCGCCGGCGGCATAGCCCAGCCGGAACTGCAATTGGGTCGACGGCGAAATGGCGCGGTCTCCGAGATAGCCGCGGGCTTTCGCGCCATTGCGCGAGGCGAGCGTGTCGGCGAAGAACTTCGCGGCGAGTTCCATCACCTCGTACAGTGTCTTGCGGCGTTGCGCATGACGCTCCGCATCGGGGGTCGCAGCCGGCAGCGGCAGCCCTGCCATCGCGGCCAGGCGCTCGACCGCTTCGGGGAAGGAAACCCCCTCGGTCTGCATCACGAAATCAAAGATGTTGCCGTGCCGCCCGGAGGAGAAGTCGTAATAAAATCCCTTCTGGTCGTTGACCGTAAACGACGGCGTCTTTTCCTGCTGAAACGGCGACAACCCCTTCCACTCGCGCCCGGCCCGCTTCAGCTTCACGCGCTTGCCCACGACTTCCGAGACCGGCAGCCGGGCGCGCACTTCCTCGAGGAACTGGTCCGTAAAGCGCATGAAGTGAATCTTTGCCGAGTCGGAGGCGCCTGCCAACCGACCATCGATATAGGGCAGTCCAGATAAAATACGAGAATTGTTGACTTTCTCCCGGCTATTCACAGCCTCATGAGCGTTCCCGAGCACCCCGACGGCACACCGCGGCCGACGAGGGACGGCGGCCGTCACCTCGCCAAGAACCGTCCCGAGGCGATGCGCTGCAGTTGCGTCACCGGCCAGTTGTAGAGATAGGTCCAGGCTTCACCTGCCGCGCCATCGGCCAGGGTGACGGCGAGCATCTGGCGCAGATATTCCGTCGGCTCGGCAAAGCCTTCGCCGCAGGCCTCATAGATGTCGAGTTCGCGCAGCACTGCGTCTCGCGCGCGCAGGCGATAAAGCTCACCATGCACGATATCGGCGGGATCGTCCGACTTCACCAGCCCCGGATAATGCTGCACCAGATAAAGCCGCCCCTGGCAGCTCGCCTCACCGAGAAAATCCGCGTGGCCCGACAAAAGCTTTGCCATCGGATGGTCGAAGCCGCGCATCAACGTGCCGTAGACGAAGAGACGGTCGGAGATCATGGGAAGTGCCTGTCATTCCGGGATGGTCCGAGGGACCAGACCTCAGATGCGCCATTGCGCGTCGGGCATTCCAAAGATTCCGGGTTCGCACCTTGTGCGCCCCGGAATGACGGACGACGACAATGACAATAGAGAGTCAAGCCGCCACGACTTCGTCGGTGACGACGACGAATTTCGTCAGATCCATCCGCCCAAAGCTCGTGGTCAGCGCCACATCGGCGGCGTCGCGCCCGGTGGCCATCAGGATGCGGCCGATCCGGGGCACGTTGTGCCGCGCGTCGAAAGTGTGCCACTGGCCGGACAGATAGACCTGATACCAGCCGGAAAAATCCATCGGCGCTGGATCGGGCGGAACGCCGATGTCGCCCAGATACCCCGTGCAATAGCGCGCTGGAATCCCCATGCAGCGGCAGAAGGTGAGCGCGAGATGGGCGAAGTCGCGGCACACGCCGCTGCGCTGCCCGAACACGTCGTGCGCGGACTTCATGTGATGGGCGTGCTCGTAGCCGAAGGTAATATGGTGGTGGACGTACTCGTTGATCGCCTGCACCCGTTCCCAGCCCGGCCTGGTGTTGCCGAACAGCGCCCAGGCGCTGTCGGTGAGCTTGTCGGTCTCGCAGTAGCGGCTCGGCATCAGATAGAGCAGCAGTTCATCCGGCAGCTGATCGATCGGCACCTGCTGCGCGGTCGGCACCACCACATCAGGCAATCCGGAATCGCGCACCAGCGCGCTGCCGCGAAAGGTCACGCCGCCGGCCGGCGCCACCAGCCGGCCGCAGACATTGCCAAAGCTGTCGCGGTAGAACCCGATCGGCACGTCGGGCTCGGTCCTGATGGTCTCGGTCCCGACGATGTCGGAGAAGCGAGAGGGATGGATCGACAGGATGATCACCATCGGCGTCGGTTGCACGGCCGCGTAGGTGATCTCGAAACCGACCTTGATCTCCATGCCTAGACCTCCGTGTCTGACGTCTGGTCGGCCGAAACGACCTTGATGTTCACGTCCATCCCGGTGAAAGCGTCTGCCGGGCCGAGATAGACGCCATGCAGCGGGATGGCCTGGCGCGGATCGCGCGCGACCGCGACGCGGATCAGATCGCGGGTGCCGACAATCCCGTTGGTGGGATCGAACTCGATCCAGCCGGTGCCCGGCAGATAGACCTGCACCCATGCATGGGTCGAGCCGCCCCCCACATAGCGGCTGCCGCTCTCCGGAATAGACAGGTAGCCCGAGACGAAGCGCGCGGCGATGCCGAGCCGGCGCAGCGCCTCGATCATCAGCAGCGCATAGTCGCGGCAGGTGCCCGATCCCGTCTGCAGCGTATCGAGTGGATGCTGCGTGCCATGTTCATGCCGCTTGCGATAGCAGAACGCTTCGCGGATGCCATGCGTCATGGTGGTGAGAATCTTGAAGGTCGGGGTCGGCGCTTCTTCGTCGAGGAAGTTGCGCGCCCACGCCGCCAGCGCGCCCTCGCCGTCGCCGTATTGCGGCGTGATGAACTGCAGCAGGTCAGGAAATTCCTCCGCATCGTAGAGGAATGGATAGAAATATGCCGGATCGTCCGGCGTCAGCGCGAACAAATCGGCCGGATTGTGCTCGACGGTCACGACGGAGGTAAAGGTCAGGGTTTCCGAACGCTCGTCGAAGGTCGCAATCGCCACGCTGTTGCCGAACACATCATGGATCCAGCGCAGCGACATCGGCTGCGGCGCGATGTCGAGCCGGCTCGCCAGCACGCGGAGATCATGGCCGTCGCGCGGGCGCAGCATGATGCGGTGTTCGCCGAACGCCACCGGGTGGGCGTAGCGATATTCGGTCTTGTGATGAATCGTCAGGAGCGGCATCGTTCAGGCAATCATCGCGATTCCAGACAATCTAATCTATAGATAACGCTGCTCATTTCTAGACCGGCATGCCGCTTCGTTAGGCAGTAGTCAGGAATGGCGTTGGGTCGCTCTTTGGACGGCTCTTCTCGAAGGCTTGTCTTTTCGAAGGCTTGGGCGATATGTCTCTACTTCTCGGCGACGCGGACGTTCCGCCGACATTTGAACAAAATGCGGCCGGCCGCTCGGCATTTCTGTTCACCTGCGACCATTACGGCCGGCTGCTGCCGCAAAAACTCGGCGATCTCGGCCTGCCCGAGGACGAGCTCAGGCGCCATATCGCCTGGGATATCGGCATTGCCGGTGTCGCCGAGGCGCTATCGAACCATCTCGATGCGCAGCTCATCGCGCAGCGCTATTCGCGGCTGGTGATCGATTGCAATCGCCCGCCCGATGCCGCGAACTCGATCCCGCGCCTCAGCGAACTCACGATGATTCCCGGCAACGAGGCGCTGTCGCGGGAGGCCGCCGAGACCCGGCGGCGCGAGATTTTTGATCCCTATCACCACCGCATCGCCGAGATCATCGAGCAGCGTTCGCGGGAGAACAAGCCCACGGTCCTGGTGGCGCTGCACAGCTTCACGCCGGTCTATGCCGGCGTCGCGCGGCCCTGGCATATCGGCACGCTCTATCATCGCGACACGACCTTGCCGCCGCGCTTGTTGAAGGCGTTGCGCGCGGAAGCGGGTATCGTGGTCGGCGACAACGAGCCTTACGCGGTCAGCGATCAGACCGACTACACCATTCCGGTCCATGGCGAGGCACGCGGCCTGATCAATACCGGGATCGAAATCCGCCAGGACCTGATCGAGGACGAATCCGGGCAGCAGCAATGGGCGGAGCGGCTAGCGCGAATTCTCGGCGAGATCGAGGCGAGCCTGCGCGCACAGCGGATCATCGACTTCCAAGGTGAAGAGAGAATTTGAAATCACCTCGTCCTTGCCAGCGTCAGCCAGACGCCGCCGCCGATCATGAAGCCGCTGGAAATCCGCGACACCAGCCGGGTCCATCGCGCCAAGAAGAAATTTTGGCTGCCGCCGCTCAT
>NZ_JBAURI010001307.1:0-3416 GCF_049581145.1 Bradyrhizobium sp. | reverse complement strand
GTCAGGTTGTCAAAACGATTGAAGGGTCGGCCGATTGAACGGCCAAGCCAACCTCGTCTTCGTTCAATGACAGCGCGATTTTAGTCCTACTCGGACTTCGGTTCCGCGCTGCGCTGATCCGTGAGGAGCGAATTTTCTAGCGGGAGCTGCCCGCGTTCGACCTCGACACCGTCACGGACACCCAGTCCGCCTTGCCGTCTCAAGCAAGCAAGGTGCACCGCAGGCGGAGGAAAATGCCCCGCTCGGATGAGCGGGGCATTCGCATGGTGCCCTGGCTCAGTCGCCGCTGGACTTGCGGCTGCGGGACCAGATCAGGGTATAGGTCTCGGCGCCTTCGTCGTCGAAGAGGTTGGCGTAGATCGGAGCGTTGAAGCTCGGATCGTCCAGCTTGACCGAGAGATAATCGCGGCCCTCGCTGGAGCGCTTCGGCCATGCGGCTCCGATCTCAGCGCGACCTACGTAGACCCGGTGGCTCGGCGCGCTGTCGTTGGTGCGGTCGCTCTCGGGGACGATGCGGACGCCCTTGGTCTGGAGGCTCAGGGTAACGATTTCGCCCTGGAATTCCTGGCCGGACTTCTTGAATGAACCGATGTTAGCCATGTCACTTCTCCTTAGCTTGTTTCGAGCCCGCGACCACCGCGGCCTCGATGGCGATCTGAAAGCCGAAGGCGATCGACGCCGCACCCCGCTCGGGCCGTAGCGCAGCGGAGGATGGCGGCGGGGGGACTTTCTTGGCCCGCGCGAGGAATGGGCAAACCGGGGTCCCCGCGCGCACTTGCGCGTGGGGTGGTACGCCCAGGGGAAGAAAGTCTCACCGCCGCCATTGCGGTCCAGGCGATCGAGGCGCAGCCGGCCTTCGGCCAGATCGAGCCAATGAGAGGCCTTGGTGCTCGCGTGCGCCGAACGGCATTCTGGAGACGTGCCAGCGATCAATCGGAAGTCACAAGAGAACCGGCATTCCCGGCGAAAAAAAAGATAGCCTGGCGTGCAGAAAGGCGGCCCACTTCGTTGAAATGGACCGAACCCCATGCACGGGCCGGGTCACCACTGGTTCAAAGTCTCCCTGTGGAGATCGCCTATCTCCAACGAAGCGCGTGAGGGCCCACGAGGCCCCCCGGTTATCTGACGAGCTCTGATTGCACCGATCTCATAACTAACAGACGATGGGACCTCAGCGTCACCTGCTCGCGGCCGCCACTCCATGAGCGATTGGGCTGGGACCGACCCAACACCGCTCTCCGGAGCGGGTTTCCCTACGATCGTCAAGCGTGCCCAGGCGGTACCACCGATGGTGATGGCACCGATGACCTCGCGCCACCATTCCGAGGGGATACATCGTAGCCAGCGCGCGGGCCGCAGGAAGTGCAAACAACAGCCCGATGACAAAGCGGACAATGCCAGAGCGTGCGACCGCGAACGCGACTTGCCTGGCCACAAGTGTAAACCGAGCAGCGAAAGAGCCGATGGAGATGGCGCCGAACGGCCCTGCTCCAACAAGGAACTCCACGGTTTCGCTGACCATGTGCCAGAACCTGAAGAATACGGCGTAAGGAATTTGTCTACCGCGCTCGCAGGCCGTTCGATCCCGTCAGTTCGATAAATTGATCAAGGAGCCCTGGCCGGCCGTAACATCCTTGGTATGATCCGACGGCGATCCCGGCGGTTGCCAAGGCACTCGCCACTGCGCTTAGCATCGCTGATCCCGCCGACGCCGACGACTATATGATGGTCTCGCTCGTCTTGACACCACGGTGACGGTTGTCGACGCGACAAATCTGGTTGCGAATTGCTCCGGTCAGGATTTCCCTCGAGATCGGGGCGAATGCGCAGAAACTCGGTGAGCAGACTTGCTCGACAACAGCAATATCACCTTCGGAGCAATGTTTGCCAACAGGTCACGGCGGATTGTCCGTGAGACTGGCCAAGCTCGACGGGCCGTACTTCTCGGCGCCGATCTGCGCCAACCTTGTCGCGGTCGATGACCGTAACGCGCGGGTCAGGTCGCGCTGATCCTCAAGCTTGCGGCGCCTTGCTCCCTGCGAAGCACCGCATCAAGCGATACTCTGTCCCAGCCGTTGCCGGGTGCCTGCGCGAGCAGATGCAGACCAAGCAATCCTGCAGGTTCTCACAATCATCCGGCGCAAGTTTGCCGACGACCTGAACGCGAGGTCTCTGAGTAATCCACCGAGCATGCACGAGCCGGATATCAGTTCGCTGACGCCGTGGTCATCCCAAGTTGCTCCGACGATCCGTTCGCGTGTCCGATCCAAGGCACAGCCGGGGTCACATCCTGACGGCAGGAGATCCGTCTCAAAACCGTGCGTGCAGCCGGCCGGAAAAGACGTTGACCGGCCCGCGATCGGCATTGTATCCGGGATCGGCGATGAGCTGATAGTCGAACGTGAGTGAAGTCAAACGGTTGAGGCCGTACGAGTAATAGCTCTCCAGCACCTTCTCTGGCCGGTAGTTGAGCGCGCCATCACCAATCAAGATGCCAAGCCCGCCAGCGGCGAAGTAGGCGCGCGCCTCGGGCGAGAGCCCTTCCACTACTCCGCCGATGCCAATCGTATCATTCGCGCGGCCCCAGGCCGTTCCCTTGAGCGCAAAGCCCACCGAAATGCTTTCGTCGCAATCGGTCCAGCCGATGATTTCGTCGAGACCGGGACTCCAACTTGCCCGGGCAAACATTCCGAGATCGGTGGTGATCGCCTGTTCGAGATTGGCACCAAAGCCATAATTGGTCCGAACCTGCCGCACCAGCGTGATGTCGGGATAAGTCGGCGTCGTCAACGGCTCGGCGAGCGCGGCGGCGTAGCTGCCCATATTGGCGTGATTGGCCTAGGCCATCAGACGCAATTTGCCGGACTCCGATAACAGCGAGTAACGCAATTCGAGCTCGCCGATATACTCGCCGTCCGGAAAATTCATGTCAAAGACATTGCTATTCGAGACGGCGGGGACCAAGAAATAGCCGGCGCGAAACGCCCAGGATTTTTGATTGAGCTCGGCCATGGCACCCAGGTGTAGCTGATCTGGTCCATGGTCCAGTCGTAAGCGCCGCAGCAGGCCAGTTGCCAGTTCATAAATTCCGTTCGCCCGTCGCCGGCATAGGCGTTCCGGTCGAAGAAATCCGTGACCGCAAGCTTGCCGGCGATCACAGTGATGCGATCGATATCCTTCTGGCTGGGCAGTTGATTGGGGCCGTCTTCGATCGTCTCCTGTTCCCAGCCAAGGCCGAACGTCTGCTGCACGTAAATGCGAGCTAGGTTGAATCGCGGCACCGGGAAGCTTGCCTTTTGTGGGTCGAAGTTGGGGAAGGCGGCGACACCGCGGGTCTGGTCGAGACCGTACCCCTGCGTGATTTCCGGATCGATGTATATATCGGTGCCGCTCCATGGGCGGACACCGATATACAC
>NZ_JBAURI010001306.1:0-2479 GCF_049581145.1 Bradyrhizobium sp. | reverse complement strand
ATACCCGGCAATGCCCCGACCGTTGAGGGGCTCCAGCGCAAGTTGGAGCCCCTTTCTTTTTGTCTCTTTTTGTCTTTTCGCGGGCTTCAAAAACGGGTCTCCTGCCCAGGTCACGCCGCCAATAAATACAAGAATGAAGGCAACGCCGGACGGAGGGAACCATCATGAGGCTCGAAGGCGGATGCTATTGCGGGGCAGTGCGCTATGTGACCGAGGGCGAGCCGATCCTGAAGGCGCAATGCCATTGCCGCGAATGCCAATATATTTCGGGCGGCGCGCCCAACATGTTCATGCTGATGCCGCGCGACGGCGTCCGCTACACCAAGGGCACACCGAACCAGTTTTCGCGCAGCGACCTCGACAAGCCGGTGACACGGGAGTTCTGAGCCGAATGCGGCACGCACCTGACCACGCGGCCGCGGGTGACGACCGCCGTCGTGGTCAAGGTCGGCACCCTGGATGACCCGGCCGTTTTCGGCGGCCCGAAAATGGCGATTATACCGTCGACAGGCAATCGTTCCACGAATTCCCCGCAGAAATGCCCTGTTTTCAGCGCCTGCCGCGCTGACAGTGGCGAGCGGGCCGTAATCGGTCGAAACACGCGTGAAGATCGGCAAAATCACCGCTGGCGCGGATGGTTAATCGCGTCTTAACCTCGCCGTATCTATGGTGATTTGATCCGCTTCCACCCGCTCCCGTCGAGCGAAGTGTGGCCTCGAAGTGCTGGCGTTCCACATGGCGATGACCGCTCCACTCCCCGCGCTCCAAGGCGCCATCCAACCGGACAGCGAACGCTCCCCGTTCGCGCGCACGGCGGAGCTATTGGCGCCCTACAAGCCGGGCAAGCCATTGATCACGCTGTCATTGGGGGAGCCGCAGCATCCCGTACCCGGTTTTGTCGGGCCGGTGCTAGCGGACCATATCGCCGAATTCGGCCGCTATCCGGTCGCCAAAGGCATCGAGCCGTTCCGGCGCGCGACGGCGGACTGGCTTTCCACCCGGTTCCAGCTGCCGCGCGCGATCGATCCCGAAACCGAGATCCTGGTGCTGAACGGCAGCCGCGAGGGGCTGTTCTTCGCGGCGTTGACCGCGGTGCGCTATGCCGACCAACGGCGCGGCGAATCGGCAATCCCCAAGTCTGCTGCAGTCTTGAAGTCCGGGAGTTCAAAGCCCGCGATCCTGATGCCGAACCCGTTCTATCCGGCCTATGGCGCCGGCGCCCGCGCGGCCGGCTGCGAACAGATCTACCTGCCAACCACACTCGCCAACGGATTCCTGCCCGACCTCGATGCTCTCGATGATGCGACGCTGGCCAGGACCGTTGCGATCTATATCGCTTCGCCGGCCAATCCGCAGGGGTCGGTCGCCTCGCAGGGCTATTTCGTCCGTCTGAAGCGGCTCGCCGATCGCTTCGGCTTCATGATCCTGAGCGACGAGTGCTACTCGGAAATCTACACAAGCGAGGCGCCGGGCAGTGCGCTCGAATGCGCCGGCCCCGACTTCGCCAATGTGGTGGCGTTCCAGTCGCTGTCGAAGCGCTCGAACCTGCCGGGCATGCGCGTCGGCTTCGCTGCGGGGGACGCGAAGTTCCTCAACCTGTTCCACGAGCTGCGCAATGTTGCGGCGCCGCAGGTGCCGGTGCCATTGCAGCACGTGGCGGTGGCGGCCTATCGCGACGAGGCCCATGTCGAGGAAAATCGTCGGCTGTATCGCATCAAGTTCGATCTCGCTGACCAGATCCTCGGCAATCGCTATGGTTACCAGCGTCCGGCGGGCGGCTTCTGCGTCTGGCTCGACGTCGCGGATCGCGGCGGCGACGAAGCCGCGGCGATCAAGCTCTACCGTGACGCCGGGGTCCGGGTGATTCCGGGCAGCTACCTCGCACGGCGGCAGCCGGACGGCTTCAATCCCGGCGCGGGCTACATCCGTCTCGCGCTGGTCTCCGACAGCGAATCAACGGCCGAGGCGTTGCATCGGCTGGTGGAAACCTTGAATTGACCCTGGATTAAACGCGGAACTGCAAAGCGCATGCCGGCCATCGAACGAGTCATCCCCCTGGTCAGCTACCTGCCGGTATCGATCCGCGAAGCATTGGCGCGCAGGCTTCGCGAACTCGCGGGCCTCGGCCTGATCGCGTTGTCCGGCGTGGCGGCAGCAGCACTGATCACCTGGTCGGTGCAGGACCCGAGCCTCAGCCACGCCACGTCTCGCGCCATCCACAATATCGTCGGCTATCCCGGCGCGATCGGCGCCGACCTCCTGATGCAGATTTTGGGGATCGGTTCGATCATGGTGATCCTGCCGATCGCGCTGTGGGGCTGGCGAATGCTGAACCACCGCGGCTTTGACCGCGAAGCCCTGCGGTTCGGCTGTTATATCCTCTGCATCATCATCGCGGCGGGATTCGCGAGCTGCTGGCCCCGCAGCGCCGCGTGGCCCTTGCCCACCGGGCTCGGCGGCGTCGTCGGCGACGCGCTGG
>NZ_JBAURI010001305.1:0-9287 GCF_049581145.1 Bradyrhizobium sp. | reverse complement strand
GTACAGCTTTGGGGAGCGGCACGAACGACGAGCACGACCTTGCAGGTCCGAGGACAAATCGCCCTGAGGGTGTTTGTTCAGAGATGCAAAGGGCCGCACCGAGCCTTCATCGGCTTGCATCCATCCGCTCCAGAAACTCCTTGACGGTTCTGACCGCACCGGTATTGGCGGCGATATAGCCGGGCAGTGCTGCGATGGCGTCGTGAAACGCGTGGCCCTTCATCACGTCGAGCACGCGCTGCATCGGCTCGGTCTCCAGAAAGGCACGCTTGCAGACGAAGAAATAATCTTCCGTCAGCATCTGGATGAAATCGAGTCCGAATTGCCGTGCGGCGGCCTCGACGCCGAAACTCGCATCCGCCATGCCGCTGGCGACATAGGCGGCGACGGCGGCATGGGTAAATTCCATTTGCTGCGCGTCGTTGATCTTGCTCTCGTCGATCTCGTGCAAGGCGAGCAACTGGTCGAACAACAGCCGCGTTCCGGAATCGTGGTCGCGATTGACAAAGCGGGCCTTGCGGCCGACGAGGTCTTGCAATGACGCGATCTTGAGCGGATTGCCGGGCTTGACCATCAGGCCCATTTCACGCGTCACGAAACTGATGACACGGTCCTCGCGCGGATCGAGCCACTCCTTGCAGGCCTGAATGCCTTGCGCGCGCAATTCGCCGTGCGGCAGATGGACGCCCGACAGATCGCAGGCTCCCTGTGCCAGCGAGATCAGGGAATGCTGATTGCTGACATAACGCAGGTCGACGCCGATACCAGGCTCGCGGTCCAGCAGTTCCCGCAGTTTCGAGACCGCGAAGCCATGACTGGCGTGGACGCGGATCACCGAGGGGCGTTGCTGCAAAAACGGCTTGATCTCGGTGGCAAGCTCCTGCGCCAGGTTTTCCAGTTGCGGGCCGAGACGCGCCTGCATGCGCTCTCCGGCCCAGACCAGCTTCTCCCCGAATGCCGTCAGCTTGGTGCCCTTGCCGCGCTGGGTTTCGACCAACGGGACGCCGAAGAAGTCGGTCCATTGCTCGACGAGATTCCAGACGTGCCGGTAGGAGAGGTGAGCGTGTTCGGCCGCGCTGGTCAGCTTTCCGGTCTTTCTGATCTCGTTGAGGATCCCGAGCATCACGACCGCGGTCTGCGGGCTGTCGTCCCTGTGAAATCGCCAGACGGTTTCGATTTCGATCTGCAGCATCAGCGCACCCAAATCATGAAGTGAACTTCATATCGTCGAGGTTGTTCAATAGGCAGCCCATATCATATTTACCAGTTGAAACTGCTTCCTATGTTCAAGGTCAAGAAGCGGGAGGAGATATGATGTCAATTGCATATGACTATTCGACAGATGCGGTGCCTGCCGCTGCTGGCGACAAGCCCAGGTTGATGTTGATCGATGGCCGGCAGGTTGCGTCTGCGTCCGGGCCCACCTTTGAATCGCTCAATCCGGCGACCGAACAGATCATCGCCACCATCGCGGAAGGCAGCGAAATCGACGTCGATCGTGCGGTAGCGGCTGCGCGGCGTGCCTTCGAAGGTCCCTGGCGTACGATGCGTGCCGCCGAGCGCGGCCACATCCTGCTTCGATGGGTTGAGCTGCTGAAAAAGCATGGCGACGAAATCGCCGCACTGGAGAGCCTTGACGCCGGCAAGCCGATCGCGGCCGTGCTGCGTCAGGATCTCCCGGCGGCCATCGATACGCTGACCTACTACGCGGGATGGGCCGACAAGATCAGCGGCGAGGTCGTGTCCACGCGCGAGGACGCCCTAACCTATACGGTGCGCGAGCCGATCGGCGTGGTGGCGGCGATCGTGCCGTGGAACTTCCCGCTGATGATCGGGATGTGGAAGCTCGCGCCGGCCCTGGCCTGCGGCTGCACGGTGGTGATGAAACCAGCTGAGCTGACATCGCTGTCGGCGCTGCGCATTGCCGAGCTCGCGCTCGAGGCGGGTCTGCCGGCGGGCGTGCTCAATATCGTCACGGGTCCGGGCCGTGTCGTGGGCGAGGCGCTGGTCAACCATCCCGACGTGGACAAGGTCACTTTCACCGGATCGCCCGGTGTCGGCCGCGGCATCATGCGGGGAGCAGCAGGCAACTTCAAGCGCGTGTCGCTCGAACTCGGCGGCAAGTCGGCCAACGTCATCTTCGACGATGCCGATCTCGATGCCGCCGCGAAGGCGGCTGCGGCCGGGATGTTTTTCAATGCGGGACAGGTGTGCTCGGCGGGGTCACGCGTGCTGGTCCAGGAAAAGGCTTACGATGAAGTGGTGGAGCGGTTGACGGCGCGCGCGAACGCGCTGCGCATCGGCGATCCCAGCGATCGGGCCACGGTTCTGGGTCCGGTGATCTCGGAGAGGCAGATGACGAGCATTCTCGACTACGTCGACGTGGGCCAGCAGGAGGGCGCCTTGCTGACGACCGGCGGCGAACGCGTCGGCGATCGAGGCCATTTCATAAGCCCTGCGGTGTTTGCCAACGTCCAGCATGAGATGCGCATCTCGCAGGAAGAGATCTTTGGCCCCGTGGTCAGCGTCATCAAATTCCGTGACGAAGCCGATGCCATCCGGATCGCGAACGGCACGCCTTACAGCCTGGCCGCAGGTGTCTGGAGCCGTGACATCGGACGGACGCAGCGCTTCACAAAGAAGGCGATAGCCGGCACGGTCTGGATCAACACCTATGGCTATACCGATGTGCGATTGCCTTGGGGTGGCGAGCGCGATTCCGGCCTTGGCCGCGAACACGGCACAGCCGCGATCGATAACTTTACCGAGCCGAAGGCGGTGTGGATGAACCTGAATGTCTGACGGTCCGAATCGGCGTTTGCCCAATCGAAGATAAAAACGCGGGCTGTTGTGCCCGCGTTTTCGGCCTGACCAAGCCGAACCGGCCGCGGCCTTGAAGTGGCGGCGCGCGCCTTACTTGGGCAATGCGACAGGCTTCAGCGTGAATGGGCCAGGGTCCTTCCCCTTGTTGTCGCCGATGATATAGGACAATTTGCCTTCCGCGACCCACGCGGTATCGCCGACCAGCGTCACCGAGACGGGCTCGGTGAAGCCGTCCTTGATGGTCTCGATCTCGGCATCGTCGCCCTTGATCGTGATCTTGTCGAGTTTGCCGTTCCCCTCGATCAGCAACAAGCTGTCGCCGAACGTCCGCATCGCATCCGCATGATCCAGTGCGCGGGATGATTTCAGCGCGGTGACCGCGCCGGCCTTGCCATCCCTGACGGCGATCCGGAACAGCGCCGCCGGGATATAGGTCGTGACATAGAGATTGCCGTCCGATCCGAACGCGATGCCGTCGAGACCGACGCCATCCTTCGCCGGCGCCAGAAGCGGGTCGGTTGCCCAGACCTCGAGCGCGGTGCCACCCGGCTTCAAGCTGTACACATTTGGCGTGAAGGAGTCGGTGACGTAAGCCGTCCCGTCGGGGCCGACGGCAATGTCGTTGCATAGCGATTTCGGATCCTTCAGGGCAGCGCTGCCCTTCAGCGCGCCGCTGGCGAGATCGAAGACTTTCAGCCACGCCCCCTTCGTATCGCCCGGTCCGGGCACGCCAAAGCCGGTGATGTCATTGGAACAGACATACAGCATGCCGCTTTTCTCGTCGGCAAGCACGCCGAGCGTGGAACGGCTGTCGCCGGAGCCTGGCTTGATGAATTGTTCCGCTTTGCCTCCGGGCGCGGCTTTCACCACGCCGCCAAGGTTGAAGCTGCCCACATAGAGCGTGCCGTCCTTGGTCGATGTCACGCTTTCCGGAAAACTCCTATCGGGAACGCCGACCGGCGCGCTTTCGGCCCGCGCGATGCCAACGGACATCGCGCCAAGCATCAGTGCCAATCCGGCGGTGCCGAGCGCACGCGCGCAACGGGTCTTGAGCAAATCTCCCTGTGCAAGCGAGCACAGTACAATGCTGTGTTCTTTTTTCATGGTTGAGAGTCCTGATCGAGGTGAGTTGGACGAGGCCGTGCCTCAGGGGCCGATCATCATCAGCCATCGGCTCGCTGCGTTGCGATGGCGCAGCGACAGGGCTGCGATCCAACGATGGCAGCCACGAATGAACCCGATGTCGAACTCTAGGCGCGGGTTCGAAAACTTGAAAGCGTGGCTTTCGCAAAGGTGAGCAGGTCGTTTGCGGCGGATGTCTGTGCGAGGCAGTCGAGGTTCGATCAGCGAACAAACTTCAGAGAGCGGCTTCTCGGCGTCGAATTGCATTTCTGCAATCGTTGCCAACATCTTGCTGCGCCGCGATGCACTTGTCCGCCTTCGGGGCTGCCATGCGAGGTCAGCTTGTTTCCATCTGGCCGACGATGAGTTTCAGAGAACCATCGAAATGGGCCTGCTTGCGCAAATGGCCGTATACGGCGTCCCATTTGCCGCTGCTGAGGTCGCTGCGGAGCTCTTCCACGAACCGAGCCTCCACCGGTGACTCTACAAAGCTCCAGGCCGAGCACGCGCGCCGGGCGCCGGGTTCGAGCAGGCATTCCGGTCGGCCGTAATAGGCTTCCCCGAAGCCGTCGGTACAGTCCAGCGGGATCGGGACAGGAACGATCTCAGTGCGGCCACCCAGTGCAGCTGTGATCATCTCGATCCGAGGGTATCGGCGCGCTTCGACCGAAATGACCTCCGGCGCATAGTCGTGAAGCCAGAACCGGTCCAACTCGTCAGGATCGCAGGTCAGAATGACCAGGTTGTCTCGGGTGACCCGTCGCATCTCTGCAAGTCCGGCTGTCAGATCGGGCCACTGATGCACTGTGAAGGTCGCCATGCTGGCGTCAAAACTGTTGTCGGCAAACGGCAAATGTTCAGCGACGGCATCGATTGCAACGGGCAGGGAAGGCGGTCTCTGCGCGCGCATCGAAGCTGACGGCTCGATGGCTGTGACCGAACGATCGGCGGGCTCGTAGGAGCCTGCGCCGGCACCGACGTTGAGAACGGTTCGAGCGGTTGCGAGCGCCTGTTCGATCATCGCCGCAATGCGCCGATCCGGCCTGCGGTATTGCGCATAACCTTCACCGATGCGCGCGCAATTGGCGTCGCCTGCGCTGCCGTCGTCATGCCTGGCTTTCATCGCCACTCCCATTAAAACGCGAGCTCACTTGCCAATCCTCCGGGACCGACCGATCCCCCCGATTTGGTATGCTGCGTCACGGCCCGGGCCCGGACAAGATCGGCCAGACATCGGGCACCACCCGTATTGCCAGAAAGCCGGTTGCAGGCTAGCGTTATATCCAACGAACTATATCGATTTCGGGAGAATGAGTGTCAAATCTATCAATTGTTCGCCAGAATCAGCGAAGTGGGATGAGCACACTGCTGCTGCGCGGGCGCGAAGATCCGCCGCCGCTCGTTGTGGCCGTCGCAAAGGGCCGGCGAGCCAAGCTTTGGGATATCGCGCCCGCGCTCCATTGCTCGATTATCGGCACATGCCTGTCAGCCGCCGAGTTGCGTCAATTCTTCGTCAAGCTGGGTGATCCCACCGCCAGGACCGCGTCGGATCATACGCTGCACAGCTATGGCGTGAACGGCGCCGCGAACCGCGATTTTATCGGAAAGCAGCTCAACAAGACGCTGGATGCGCGCCATGAGGCGGCGATCAGGCGTTTTTCGAAGGCTTCAACCAGGGAACAAGTGAGAGAGCTTTGGCTCGAGGCGTTCGACCAAGGCGGCATTCCCGGCGGCTATTGGGCTCTTCTGACGCATCCCGCGACCGACCGTCCGCTCGTCGAACAGGCTTTCGGCCAGGTGCACATGTTGTCGCACATGGTGGGCTCGTCGAACCGGATCGACATCGTCCGATTGCGGACGCTGGAGCGCGAACTCGGCGAGCGCGACGAGAAGATTGCTCGGCAGGAGGCCCGTCTGTTGGACAGCGCGAGCGAACGCGCGGAACTCTTGCGCAAGGTCATAAGCCTCGAGATCGAGGTTCGCCGGCAGGAAAGCGCCGCGCGGGCAGCCGCCGAATTGACCGCGGGCGCGATGACGGCGCAGGCTCTTCTGCAACGGTTCGACTCGGAAAAAGCTCATTCGAGCCAGTTGGCGGCGCGGGTTGCGGCGCTGGAGGATGAGCTCAAGAAGGCGCACAAATTTGCCGCGAGCTTGAACAAGCAGAATGATCAGCTGCGGCGAGAAGTGCTCGCGCTCGAAGCCGAATTCGGCAGAGATGACGAGGACGACCCAGGCTCGGACGCCGCACCGGCGCTCGGAGGGCTCACCCTGCTCTACGTGGGCGGACGCCCTGGCTTGATCGATCAGCTGAAGGCGATCGTCGCCAGGAGGGGAGGGACATTGCTCGTCCATGACGGAGGCATCGAAGAGAAATTGACGGCGCTGCCCGGACTGATCAGCCGGGCCTCCGCCATTTTGTTTCCGGTGGACTGTGTCAGCCATGCTGCCGTTTTGCAGATCAAGAAATGCTGCCGGGATAGCGGAAAGCCGTTCGTTCCGGTCCGGTCGGCGAGCGCCGCAAGCTTCATTTCTGCGATCGGCGATGCGGATGTTTTCCAAAACCGGCAGCCGTCGCCGCGTTAGAGAATTGTGACCCAGACGCGAAATAGTCGCAGGAATATAGCGTTGACGGGCGAGTCGGCGGGGAGCACACTCTCGGCAGCTGCGCTCGCGGTCAACTGGAAGACGGTGCCGCCCCAGGTCGACGCGCCTTAGACGGGGGAGACTTGAATCAGCAAGACTTGAATCAGCAAGACTTGAATCAGCAAGACTGGCCAGTTCAAGGCCGGCTCGTAGTGGGGGCATTCAGCCTCAGTCCAGCTTCTCGAAAACGACCCAACACGACGACGCCAAAAGGCGCAACAACCAGGAGGAAACACCATGTATCAGCAGGCTCTGGATAAAGTCTCCAAGCAGCTCCTCGTCCGCGAGCGATACGACAATTTCATCGGCGGTAAGTGGGTGGCTCCCGTCGAGGGAAAGTACTTCGACAATCCGAGTCCGGTGACCGGCAAGCTGCTCTGCCAGGTGCCGCGGTCGACTGCGGCGGATATCGAGCTCGCACTCGACGCCGCGCACAAGGCCAAGGACGCCTGGGGCAGGACGTCAGTCACCGAGCGTTCGCGGATCTTGAACAAGATCGCGGACAAGCTGGAAGCCAATCTGGACCTGATCGCGCTGGTCGAGACGCTCGACAACGGCAAGCCGATCCGTGAGACCACCTACGCTGATATGCCGCTGGTGGTCGACCATTTTCGCTATTTCGCCAGCGTGATACGAGCCCAGGAAGGCGGCATCTCCGAGATCGATCATGACACCGTAGCCTATCATTTTCATGAGCCGCTCGGCGTCGTCGGTCAGATCATTCCCTGGAATTTCCCGATTCTGATGGCGACGTGGAAGCTGGCGCCCGCCTTGGCCGCCGGCAATTGCGTGGTGTTGAAGCCGGCTGAGCAGACGCCGCTCGGCATTCTGGTCGTGATGGAATTGATCGCCGACATTCTTCCGGCCGGTGTGATCAATGTCGTCAATGGCTTCGGCATCGAGGCAGGCAAGCCACTCGCGCAGAACAAGCGCATTGCGAAGATCGCTTTCACCGGTGAGACGACGACGGGGCGCATGATCATGCAGTATGCCTCCGACAACATCATTCCGGTCACGCTGGAACTGGGCGGCAAGTCGCCGAACATCTTCTTTGCCGACGTGATGGATGCCGACGACGATTACTTCGACAAGGCGCTCGAGGGCTTCACCATGTTCGCCCTCAATCAGGGCGAGGTCTGCACCTGCCCGAGCCGCGCGCTGGTGCAGGAATCGATCTATGACAAGTTCATGGAGCGGGCGGTCGCGCGGACCAGGAAAGTCAAGCAGGGCCATCCGCTCGATGCCACGACCATGATCGGCGCGCAGGCCTCCAACGACCAGCTCGAAAAGATCCTGTCTTATTTCGACATCGGCAAGCAGGAGGGCGCGAAAGTGCTCACCGGCGGCAAGCGGGCGAAACTCGAGGGCGAACTCGCCGAAGGCTACTATATCGAGCCGACGATTTTCGAAGGCCACAACAAGATGCGCGTCTTCCAGGAGGAGATCTTCGGACCGGTCGTCTCGGTCACGAAGTTCAAGGACGATGCGGATGCGCTCGCCATCGCCAACGATACGCTCTATGGCCTTGGCGCGGGGGTATGGACCCGAAACGGCAACCGCGCCTACCGGTTCGGACGCGAGATCCAGGCCGGCCGGGTCTGGACCAATTGCTATCATGCCTATCCGGCGCACGCCGCGTTTGGCGGCTACAAGCAATCCGGCATCGGTCGCGAGAACCACAAGATGATGCTCGACCACTATCAGAATACGAAGAACATCCTGGTGAGCTATTCGACCAAGGCGCTGGGCTTCTTCTGAGACGCGGCATTGGGCGCGGGCGCAGGGGGATCCCCTGTGCCCGCGTTCGTCATCCAGGAGGACAGGCGATGGTCGATCGGGTCGAGATCACGGAAAAAGCCGCGGAGGTGCTGGCCCGGCTCAAGGTCCAGCACGGTGCGCTGATGTTCCATCAGTCCGGCGGCTGCTGCGACGGATCGTCTCCAATGTGCTATCCGGTCGGCGACTTTCGCGTTGGACCGCAGGACGTGTTGTTGGGCGAAATCGCCGGCTGCGCGTTCTACATCGGCGCCGCGCAATTCGAATACTGGAAGCATACGCAACTCATCATCGACGTGGTGCCCGGGCGTGGCTCCGGTTTTTCCGCGGAAGCGCCGGAAGGCGTCAGGTTTTTGACGCGCAGCCGCGTGTTCACGGATGACGAAGTTGCCGAACTCGAGGCGGGCGGGCCGCCGGCGCGAGCGGCCTGATTCGGTCGTCGCTTCTCACTGGGAGAATGACCGGACTCAAATCGTCTGCGGTGCAGCGGGGACAGCGCGCCTTTCCGATGTGACGAAGTTCGCGTGCGCGGGCGCTGTGGTCCCGTCGTTCCGAGCGCCGGGTCCGTGGATGCAAGAGGCTTGCTCGCGCGCGAGAATTTCATCGGCGTCCAGTGAACGGATCGGAATCGAGACATCGCCGGGAATGCCGCCAGAGATCTGCAGGGACAGGTAACGCAGGCAGCAGACGCGCAGGAACGAGGTTAAGTTCTCGACCTCACCGCGGGCTTCGGTGATCTCATCGTACAGCCTTGTGATCAGCTGGCCGACGCTCATGTCGTCACGCCGGCCGATCTCGGTCAGCACGTTCCAGAACAGCGTTTCCAGCCGAATGCTGGTCACGACCCCGTGCAGCCTTATCGAGCGGGTCGAGGTGTCGTACAAAGCCGGGTCGGCGCCGATAAAGATCTTGCACATGATCAC
>NZ_JBAURI010001304.1:0-4145 GCF_049581145.1 Bradyrhizobium sp. | reverse complement strand
CCAGGCTACGAGCGCGCCGCGTTGTTGCGACGGGTCGGGGCGCTGCTGCTCGAGCGCGCCGACGACATTGCCGAGATCATGACGCGCGAAAGCGGCAAGGCGCTGCGAGACGCCCGCGCCGAGGTGGTGCGGTCGCAAGACACCATCATGCTGTCGGCCGAGGAGGCGGTTCGCATCGAAGGCGAGCATGTGCCGCTGGATGCGACCGCGATGGGCGCGGGCAAGCTTGCCATGCTGCTGCGCTTTCCGGTCGGCGTGGTCGGCGCGATCACGCCGTTCAACGCGCCGTTCAATCTCGCTTGCCATAAGGTCGCCCCCGCAATCGCCGCCGGCAACGTCATCGTCCTGAAGGCGCCTCCGCAGACGCCCGGCGTGGTGCACGAACTGGCGCGCCTGTTCGTCGATGCCGGCGCGCCGCCCGGTGTCCTGAGCGTGCTCTATGGCGACCGGGTCGGGCCAGCGCTGGTGCGCGATCCCCGCGTGGATTTCGTCACGTTTACAGGCTCCAGCAAGGTCGGCGCCGAGATCAAGGCCGCGTCCGGCCTGCGCCGCGTGGCGTTGGAACTCGGCGGCAACGGTCCGAGCATCGTCTGCGCGGATGCCTCGATCGAGGAGGCCGCGCCGTTATGCGCGCGCAACGCGATGCGGCTCGCCGGCCAGAGCTGCATCTCCGTGCAATCGGTCTATGTGCATCGCTCGCTCTACGACGCCTTCCTGCCGCTCGTCGTGGCCGAAGTCAAAAAGCTCAAGGTCGGCGATCCGCTCGATCTTGCGACCGATGTCGGCACGCTGATCGATGAGCCGACCGCCAAGCGCGTCGAAAGCTGGATCAACGAAGCGGTCGCGGCGGGCGCGCAGCTCCTGACCGGCGGCACCCGTAACGGCGCCCAGGTCGAGCCGACGGTTCTCGCCAATGTCGACCCCGCCATGAAGGTCGTCTGCGATGAGGTGTTCGGCCCGGTCGTGAGCATTCTGCCGTTCGACGATTTCGGCGCGGTCTGCGCGACCATCAGCGCGAGCCGGTTCGGTCTGCAATGCGGCGTCTTCACCAAATCGATGCCGACCGCGCTGCAGGCGATCCGCTCGATCCGAACCGGAGGCGTCATCATCAACGGCACCTCGACCTGGCGCACCGATCAATTGCCCTATGGCGGGGCAAAGGACAGCGGCATCGGACGCGAAGGGCCGCGCTATGCCATCCGCGACATGACCGAGGAACGGTTGGTTGTGTTCAATGCGTGATGCCAATCGCTCGATAGTACCTCCGATAATGTTGCAATACACATCATTATGTCGGATATTGCCTTAAAGTCGCCTTGAAACGGGGCGCTCCGACAGATCCAGGGAGGAAAGGATGTTTAGTCGCGTTGGGTGTATTGTAGCGGTTGTGGGCGTAGCGATTGCGGGCATCACCGGCGCAGTGGCGCAGGACAAGACGCCGATCAAGCTCGGCTTTGCGATCACGCAGACCGGGCCTTATTCGCCGCCGGCGCTGTTCGAACTGCACGGCTATGAGCTCGCGGTCGATCAGATCAACCAGGCGGGCGGCCTGCTCGGACGTCCGGTCGAGATCGTCAAGTATGACGACCAGGGCAACCCGTCGACCGCCGTTCAGCTCTATCAGAAGCTGTTGACCGACGACAAAGTCGATCTCCTGCTCAGCCCCTATGAGGCCGATCTGGTGGCGGCCGTGGCGCCGATCGTCAATCGCGCTCAGAAGGTGATGCCGTCGCTCTCGGCCAACGTCGATGTCTACAGCGGCAAGTTTCCCTATCTGATGCAGTCCATCACCCAGACCGGCCGCTACATGGAGCCCGTGATCGAGCTCGCCGCGGCCATGGGATACAAGACCATCGCGCTTCTGGTGCAGAACACGCAATTCCCGAAGGAGCTCGGCGCGGGCGTCGTCGCGCTTGCCAAGGAAAAGGGCATGGAGATCGTGTTCGACGAATCCTACCCGCCGAACACGACCGACTTCAGCGCGCTGGTTCTGAAAGCCGGCGAGACCAAGCCGGATGTCATCGTCGGCGCCACCTACCTCGCCGACGCGCAGGGCATCGTGCGCGCGGCCAAGGCGCAGAACGTCCAGGCCAAGATGTTTGCCTTCAGCATTGGCCCGGTCGAGCCGGAGTTCTATCGTGGGCTCGGCACCGCGGCCGAGCAGATGTTTGGAACCACGCTCTATTTCAAGAGCCTGAAAACAGAGGGCAACACCGCGTTCGTGGCGGCATACAAGGCGAAATACAATGTCGATCCGGACTACCATGCCGCCATCGCCTACGCCTCGATGAAGATCTTCGGACAGGTCATCAACAAGGTCGGCAGTCTCGACCAGAAGAAGATCCGGGACGAATTCGTCAAGACCGATGTCCAGACGGTGGTTGGACATTACAAGCTGAACCAGAACGGCCTGCAGCTCGGCTACACGAGCTATGCGTTGCAATGGCTCAAGGGGCAGCAGGAACTGGTCTGGCCGAAGGATCAGGCCACCGCGAGCTACGTTTTGCCGCATTCGGCATGGCAGTGAGCGGCCAGGGCTTATCAAGCTGCATCGCGAATCGCATGGTCAAGCTCCGGCCGGCTGCATGCGATCGGTTGCATCCTTGTGCCGGTCTAATGAAGTCGTCGGCGCGATAAAGAGTAGAGTTGTGTCGAGTCAAGTCGTCGAGTTAAGGGGAAGCTGTTGCCGCGATGACCACGTTCGCTACCCTGATCGTTCTCGGATTGTTGTGGGGAGGGGTCTACCTCCTCGCCGCCGAGGGCCTCAATCTGATCTATGGCGTGATGAAGGTCGTCAATCTGGCGCATGGCGACTTCATCGTGTTCGGCGGTCTGCTGGCCTTCAGCCTCTATGAACTGAACGGCGTCAGTCCGCTGCTGTCGTTTCCCGTCGCCGGTCTGGTCCTGCTTCTGATCGGCGGCGTGGTGCAGTTCGGGATTCTCGAACGCATCGATCTCGCACAACCCGACGCCGAACTACGGACCCTGCTTGCGACCTTCGGCCTCTCTTATGTGATTGCCAACACGAGCTTCCTGCTCTGGGGCTCGCAATTCCAGTCGATTCCGTTCATGCAGGGCTTTGTCAAGGCGGGTCCGATCGCCATTCCGCAGGCGCTCCTGGTCTGCTCGGCGCTGGCCTTCGCGGTGGCGATCGTGGTGCATCTCTGGCTGAACCACACGATTCTGGGCAAGAGCGTGCGCGCGGTCGCCCAGTCCGGGCTCGGAGCTGCCAGCTGCGGCCTGGATATCGTCAGGATCCGCATGCTGACCTTCGCGCTGGGTTCAGCCATGGCGGGGAGCGCGGGCGCGCTCCTGATTTCATTGATTCCCTTCCAGACCTCGTCGGGCGCCGAACTGACCGTGCAGGCGTTCACGCTGATCGCACTCGGCGGACTCGGCAATTACGCGGGCGCGTTCCTGGCCGCCGAACTGCTCGGTCTCGTCGAAGTGATGGTGCAGTATTATCTCGGCACCAATGCCGCGAGCGCGGTCATCTATACTGTTTTCATCGCGGTTCTGGTGTTCCGTCCGCACGGGCTTCTCGGAAGGGCGGTGCGGGTATGAAGATGCATGTTGGAGAATGGCTGCTCTTCGTCGTGTTGTTCGGCCTCGGCATTGCGATCGCGCTGTTGGGAACCGGCTATCAGGCGCAGACCTTGTTCCAGATGGCGATGATGACCCTGCTGGCGATCGGCTGGAATGTCATCAGCGGCTTCACCGGCTATGTTTCGTTCGGCCAGGTCTCGTTCTTCGGGCTCGGCGCCTATGTCGCGGCGATCATTTTTCTTCAATTCGATGCCCCCTGGTATGTCGCTGCCATCGTCAGCGCGATCGGCGCGACCGTGCTCGCATTGCCGCTCGGCATGATCATGCTGCGGTTGAACGGCATCTTCTTCGCGCTCGGCATGTTCGGTCTGGCGCGCATTCTGCAATTGATCGCCAATTCCCTCGACATCACCGGCGGCCCGATGGGCACCTCGGTGCCGGTCGCGGACTCGCCGCAGATCAGCGCGCTGGTCGCGGTTGTCGCGGTTGCGGCGGGGGTCCTGGTGTCGCATCTGCTGTCGCGCTCGCGGCTCGGCATGACGCTGATGGCGACGCGCGACGATCCGGTCGCGGCCGAGGCTGCCGGCGTCAACACCTGG
>NZ_JBAURI010001303.1:0-2187 GCF_049581145.1 Bradyrhizobium sp. | reverse complement strand
AGAAGGAGGAGGGCGGCTTCGACGGCGATGCGCCGACCGCGATCCTGATCGAGGCCAAGAGCGGCAGCGTGCTGTTCGAGAAGAACGCCGACGAGCTGCGCGCGCCGTCCAGCATGATGAAGCTGATGACGGCCGAAGTGGTGCTGCATGCCATCAAGCAGGGCGACATCAAGCTGACCGACGAGTACCGGATCAGCGAGAACGCCTGGCGCAGAGGCGGCGCGCCGTCGGGCACCTCGACCATGTTCGCGGCGCTCAACAGCAAGGTCTCGGTGGACGATCTCCTGCATGGCGCGATCATCCAGAGCGGCAACGACGCCTGCATCGCGCTGGCCGAAGGCATCGCCGGCAATGAGCGCACCTTCGCCGCCGATTTCATGACGAAGCGGGCGCGCGAACTCGGCCTGACGCAATCGACCTTCGCCAATTCCAACGGGCTGCCCGATCCCGGCAACAAGATGACGGTGCGGGAGCTGGCGACGCTCGCCCGCTACATCATCCGGACCTATCCGGATGCCTACAAGCTGTTCGGGGAGAAGGAGTTCACCTGGAACAAGATCAAGCAGCCGAACCGCAATCCGCTGCTCAACTCGCTGGAAGGCGCCGACGGGTTGAAGACCGGCTACACCAAGGAGGGCGGCTACGGCATGGTCGGCTCCGCCGTGCAGAACGGCATCAGGCTGATCGTCGTCGTCAACGGGCTGGAAGATTCCGAGGAGCGCGCCGGCGAAGCCAAGAAGATGCTGGAATGGGGTTTTCGCAATTTCGAGACCAAGACCCTGTTCGCGGCCGGCCAGACGCTGGGCTATGCCAAGGTGTTCGGCGGCGACAGCGGTTCGGTGAAACTGACCAGCCCCGAGCCGGTCAATGTGATGGTGCAGAAGAACGGCAACGACAAGCTGATCGCCCGGATCGTCTATGACGGGCCGGTGCGCGCGCCGATCGAGCCCGGCCGCAGGATCGGGGTGGTCCGGGTCTGGCGCAACGCCGACCTGGCCGAGGAGCAGCCGGTGTTTGCCGGCGAAGCGATCGGGACGGGATCGACGATGCGGCGGGCGATGGACGGGGTCTCCGAACTCGTGATCGGCGCGCTCCGCGCCGGCGTCGAGAAGCTCTGAAATGACCGAGAGTCCCGTCAAACGCCTGTCCGGCCGCGGCCGCTTCATCTCGTTCGAAGGCGGCGAGGGCAGCGGAAAATCGACGCAGATCAAGAAGTTGAAGGAACGTCTTGATGCGGCCAAGCTGCGCAATATCGTCACCCGCGAGCCCGGCGGATCGCCCGGCGCCGAGATCATCCGGCATCTCGTGCTGTCGGGCATGGGTAAACTGCTCGGCCCCGACGCCGAAACGCTGCTGTTCGCCGCCGCCCGCGACGACCACGTCCGCACCGTGATCCAGCCGGCGCTGGCGCAGGGCAGCTGGGTGTTGTGCGACCGCTTTTCGGATTCCACCCGGGCCTATCAGGGCCGGCTCGGGCGGGTGCCGCCGGCGCTGCTCAACGCGATGCAGCGGGTGACGATCGGCGACCTCGAGCCGGACCTGACGTTCATCCTCGACGTTCCCGTCGAGATCGGGCTGAAGCGCGCCGCCGCCCGCCGCGGCAGCGCAGCGCCCGACCGGTTCGAGGCCGAGGACGTCAAATTCCACCACGAGCTGCGCGACGCCTACCGGGAGATCGCCGCCGCCGAGCCCGAGCGCTGCGTGCTGATCGATGCCAGCGCCGACGCCAACACCGTGGCGTCCAGCGTGTGGGCCGCCTTGCGCGATCGCTTCTTCGTCAGCACGCCGGCCAATGAGGCGAGCCCGGCATGAGCGCGCGCCGGGTCGAGGCCGAGGAGGCCAGCGCTCCGCATCCCCGTGAAACCTCGGTCCTGTTCGGGCATCGCGAGGCGGAAGCGGCCCTGCTCAATGCCTATCGCAGCGGGCGCATCCCGCATGCCTGGCTGATCGGCGGCGCGCAGGGCATCGGCAAGGCGACGCTGGCCTATCGCATGGCGCGCTTCGTGCTGGCCCATCGCGATCCGCGCTCAGCCGAAGTGCAGCGCGCCGAGACGCTGTGGGTCGATCCGGATGATCAGGTCGCGCGCCATATCGCCTCCGGGGCCCATGGCGGGCTCTTGGCGCTGGAGCGCACGCTGAACGACAAGGGCGTGCTGCGCACCGTGATCACCGTCGACGAGACGCGCG
>NZ_JBAURI010001302.1:0-1623 GCF_049581145.1 Bradyrhizobium sp. | reverse complement strand
TTTCGGCCGACCTTGCCGGTGGCCCAGACGGATCCGGACCCGGTGCAGGCGAAGCAGCCGGGCGGAGAGCTCGCCGTGATCGATCTGCACAGCACCTTTGTCAATCAGCATCCGTCCGGCGTGGAGGTGGAATCGTTAACGCTGCGCTCGATCCTGGGAACGCTGCACGCCAATCTTCCACAGATTGAGCAGGTGCGATTCCTGGTGGACGGGCAGGCACGCGAGACGCTGGCAGGGCATGCGGACCTGTTGCGAACCTATCCTGCCGCCGATACGACCTCGAGCGCAGATGCTGCAAACGGGGGGCAATCAAACTGAATGAACTTTGCTGGTGGTAAACAAGGGGTAGCGCAGAGGACCGCGAAGGATGGGCCCGTGGTGGGGGTCTTCGACTCCGGTTTTGGCGGCCTGACGGTGTTGCGTGCGCTCCTGTCGAAGATCCCTTCGGCGAATTACCTGTACCTGGGCGACACGGCGCGGCTGCCCTACGGCGCGAAGTCGCAGGCGACCATTGCGCGTTACGCGGTGGAGAGTGCGCGCTTTCTGGAGCAGCGCGGCTGCGAATATCTGGTGATCGCCTGCAATACCGCGACCGCGCTGGCGCTGGAAGATATTCGGCGAGCGGTGAGTGTGCCGGTGCTGGGCGTAATTGAGCCGGGAGCCCATGCGGCGAAGCGTGCCGTGAGGAAGACGGGAGGCGAGGTGCTGGTGCTGGCGACAGCGGCGACCGTGCAGTCGCACGCCTACCACGCAGCTTGCGAGGCGGTTGGGCTGAAGGCCATCGAGGTGGCGTGCCCACTGCTGGTGCCGTTGGTGGAGGAGGGCTGGATTGACCACCAGGTCACGCGCGACGTGCTGCGAATTTACTTGTCGGAGGCTTTGACGAAGTGCAGGCCAGAGGCCGTGCTGCTGGGCTGCACGCATTATCCATTGATTGCGGCAGCCATCGAGACGACGCTGCGGGAGCTGGGATCAGATGCGGCGGTGATTGATTCGGCTGACGCAACCGCGGAGGCTGCGGAAGCGGCGCTGGACGTGGATACCGGAACGCACTCGGCGGAAAACTCTCTCAGTTTCGAGTGTTATGCCACGGATTCGGTGGAGAAATTTCAACGGCTTGGCAGCTTGTTTCTGAACCAGCCGATTGCGCACGTGCATCACCTCGACCTGGGCGGATAGACTGATTGGAACGATGCACTATCTTCTGAAATCTGAACCCGACAAGTACTCCTTTGATGACCTGCTGCGCGACGGCGAGACGCGGTGGGATGGAATTAAAAACCCGCAGGCGCTGATCACGCTGCGCAACATGAAACCCGGGGAGCAGTGTGTGATCTACCACTCGAATGTTGGCAAGGCCGCGGTCGGGACAGCGAAGGTGGTATCGGTGACGACCGATCCCGCAGACCCGAAGATTCCTATCGTGCGGTTGAAGGCGGGCAAGCGTCTGAAGCGCGAAAAGCCGTTGGCGGAGATTCGCGATGCGGGCGTGTTTGTGGGCTCGATACTGTTCCGGCAGTTTCGCTTATCGGTCGTGCCGCTGACGCAGGAACAATTCGACTGGCTGGTTCACGGCTGAGACGCGGCGTCCGCAGCCAGAGTAGTCCTCAAACTGTTATTCTT
>NZ_JBAURI010001301.1:0-3174 GCF_049581145.1 Bradyrhizobium sp. | reverse complement strand
CGATCGCCTCACCTGATCGAACGGCAGCCGCCGCGCGCCCGGCTCGCCGGCCGGGATCAGGCGCTCACGCGCACCGGCTCGTCAGGCGAGACGACGCCATGGCGGGTGGTCTCGACCGCCGGTTCGGGACTCCTGCTCAAGGCCAGCAGTGGGTTTGCCGGTTCCGGCGAGGTCGTGTTTCCGAATGTCCTGTTCGCGATCGTGTCCTGGATCGTGAAGGAAATTCTCCAAGGCTGCGCTGCCTACGCGGAAGCCATGTACCCCGGCATGGCGCCTTTGGACGAGATCGGCGGCGATGCCGATCGGCAAGCCGAACGCGGCCCTTTGCAGGAGTTGCCGACCCGGGCACCGCGCGCGACGCCATCATTGGCCGTGGTGGCGCGAAACGAAAAGTCCGGCGACGGCCCCGTCGTGTCGAGAGGTCGAACCCAGCGGTCCGATGCCGGATGCGTTGCGCGCGACAACCAGGTACGGCCGCGCCCGCCGGACGTCGCGCGTTCGGGCTGGCGGCCCCGGATCGCGCTCGTCTTGACGGTGCGCCTATTGCGGCTGCGGCGGGCGATCCAGCAGCGCCAGGCCATCAGGGAGCTGCGAAATCTCGACGACCGCGCGCTGCGCGACATCGGCATCTCGCGCTGCGACATCGAACATCTGGCCCGTAGCGGAGATTCTCGCGAATGAGCCGATCATGGCCGCCGGCATCCCGCCGGCGGCATCCGGTGGAAAAAGCCGCAACGCGGGCGCCGTGGCTCTCGATCATGGCGTCCGCGCGGACGCTTTTTGTCTGCCTCTGTGTGCTGCTGGCGGACTTTCTGCCGGCCGACTTTCTGCCGGCCGACTTCCTCCGAGCAGACTCCGCGAGCGCGCAGGCGCCTTCCGCCCCGGAGGCGCCTCGCGCGCGTCCGTTGGACCAGGAACCGATAACACCCGTTCGTCCGCCGGCGCCAGCCGACCCGCGACGACTGGCGCTTGGCGAGCGCCTGTACTCGGATCCGCGCCTGTCCGGCGATGGGAAGCTGACATGTTCGTCCTGCCATGACCTGCGCACCAATGGCGCCAGGAGCGGCGGCGGAAAAGCCGCGCATGACGGATCGAAGATGTCATTCGATACGTTGACCGTGTTCAATGCCGCACGCAATTTCCGGCTGAACTGGGAAGGCAATTTTCGCAGCCTCGAGGCCCAGGCCGAATCTTCGCTGGAAAATCCCGCGAACCTCGGAACCAGCGTCGCCGAGGTCGTCAGGAAGCTGAACGCCGATCCGCAGATGGTGAGCCAGTTCCAGGCCGCCTATGGGCGCCGGCCGGATCGGGCGAGCTTCCTCGACGCCCTTGCGACCTTCGAGAGGTCGCTGGTCACGCCGGGCAGCCGGTTCGACCGCTGGCTCGAAGGCGATGCCTCGGCGCTGACCCCGGCGGAGCTGGATGGCTACGCGCTCTTCAAGTCGCTCGGCTGCAGCTCCTGCCATCAGGGCGCCAATGTCGGCGGCAATCTTTTCGAACGGCACGGCATCTTCCATCCGCTCGCCTCGCCGGACCCTGCAATCGTGCGGGTCCCGAGCCTGCGCAATGTCGCGGTGACGGCGCCATATTTTCACGACGGCAGCGCGCCGACGCTGGGTGACGCGGTCCACGAAATGGCGCGTGCACAGCTCGACCGCACGCTGTCTGACCAGCAGGTCGATTCGCTGGTGGCCTTCCTGAAGACCTTGACCGGGATCTACCGCGGCAAGCTTGTGGGTGGAGGTGAGCCATGAGGTTTACGCCGGCCGCGATGATCGTATCGCTCCTCGTCGTGCTTCTGACCTGGCTGTCGCTGTGTGCCTTCAATCCGGAAGCGGAATTGTTCGATCGCGCCTTCGCCGAGCTCGACAGGTTCGCGACGATCGAAAACGCGCTGTATCGCGACGTCTTCACCGCGCGCGCCGGCACGTTGCGCAACTACGACCCGATCGTCGAGGAGATCGACGAGCTGCGCTCCTCGCTCGATCGTCTGCGCGCGACCGCAGCGATCGATGCCGACACCACCGCTGCGGTGGACCGGCTTGCAGCGTCGATCGCGCAGCAGGAAGATCTGATCGAAGAGTTCAAGAGCGAGAACGCGCTGCTGCACAATTCGCTGGCCTTCTTCGGCCGGTTCAGCATGCGTCCGGCCTCGCCGGACCTCGGGCCTGCGATCAGCGCCGCAGCCGCGGCGATGCTGAACCTCACCCTTGATACCTCGCCCGACGCGGCACGCGAGGTCGGGCATCGCCTGGACGAACTCGACCATCAGGCGAGTACACTCGGCGGCGGCGATGCCGTCGCAACGCTGCTCGCCCATGGACGTTTGCTCGACCAGCTGCTGCCCGCCACCGATGGCGTGCTGAAGGCGATGCGGGCGATCCCGCGCAAGCCGGACCAGGACGAGCTTCGCGCGCTGCTGCTGCAACGACAGATCGCGACGAGGACGACAGCGCGGCAATATCGCCGACTGCTGTACGCGACGTCGTTGGTGCTGGTGGCGTTCCTGGTTTACCTTGGCGTCCAGCTTGCCGCACGCGCCAACGCGCTGGCACGGCGCGCCGCATTTGAGCACGTGATCGCCGGCATCTCGACGCGGTTCATCAACGCGCCGCCGCAGACCATCGATGCCGAGATCGACCGGGGGCTGGCCGAAATGGCGCAATGCATCGGCTCGGACCGGGCTTATTTCATGCTTTCCGGCGGTCCGGCGCCGCGGCTGCTGTGGTGGTCGAAGCCGGAGCTCGGCATTGCCAAGGGCTGGCCGGACGGGGCGCCGTCGCTTGCCGCCCGATTCGAGTCCACCGTGGAAGGGATCATCCACATCCCGGACGTGAGGCGCCTGCCGGCCGGCGAGGATCGGAATGTGCTGACGGCCCTCGGTCTCGGCGGCTGGGCCTGCGTCATCAACCCCGGCACGGACGGCACGACGGCGACACTCGGCTTCGACGCGGTCGGCCGGCCCTGTCGCCTCACCGCGCAAGGCGAACTCAGCCTGCTCCGCATGGCGCTCGATACCATCGTTCACGCCGTCGAGCGTCACGGCATGGAAAAAGAGCGGAGGCGGCTGGAGATGCGACTGCAACAGGCCCGCCGGATGGAAAAGGTCGGGACCTTCACCAGCGGCATCGCCCACAACTTCAACAATATCCTTGGCGGAATCCTGGGCCATTC
>NZ_JBAURI010001300.1:0-20877 GCF_049581145.1 Bradyrhizobium sp. | reverse complement strand
GCACCGAATGGGTGGCGTCGAAAATCACCGGCGCGCCGGTGCTGCGCGCCAGGATCGGCAGCGCGCGCATGTCCGAGACCAGCGTGTTGTAGCCGAACGACACGCCGCGTTCGGTCACCAGCACGTTGCGATTTCCGCTTCCCGTGATCTTGGCTGTGACATTGGCCATGTCCCATGGCGCCAGGAACTGGCCCTTTTTGACGTTGACCACCTTGCCGGTCGCCGCGGCCGCCAGCAGCAGGTCGGTCTGCCGGCACAGGAAGGCCGGGATCTGCAGCACGTCGACCGCCGCGGCGACTTCGGCGCATTGCGCGGCTTCGTGGATGTCGGTGAGCACGGGCAAGCCGAGCGAGGACCGGATCTCGGCGAAAATCGGCAGCGCCTGCTTCAGCCCGATGCCGCGTGCGGCAGTTGCGCTGGTGCGGTTCGCCTTGTCGAACGATGTCTTATAGACCAGCCCAATTCCGAGCCGGCCGGCAATCTCCTTCAGCGCGGACGCGACTTCGAGCGCGTGCGCGCGGCTCTCGAGCTGGCACGGGCCGGCGATGATCGAGATCGGCAGCTCATTGCCGAATTTGACCTCACCGATCGTCACGACCGGCGCAGCGGAGATATTACCGTTCAACGATCTGATCCTTGTTGCCGGGCGAGCATGCCGGGCTGCCCCCTTCGGATCAACCCCGTTTCGCATTCTCGAATATCAGGGTTGCGCCGAGGGCGAAATCTGGTGCCAGCACCAGCCGGCCGGCATGGCGCTGCGCGGTCAGGCCGCCCGACCTCAGCGTGGCCTCGGTCGCATCGACATCGGCCATCTGGAAGCGGATCGCGTTCAGCGTCATCCCCGCGCCGCCCACCTCGGGCAGAACGCCGAACTGATCACGGAACGCAACCGGCTCCATGATGTCGACATCGCCATTGCCGACATCGGCTTTGACACCGATCGAGCTTGCATGCAGATCTCTGGTGCCGATGAACGCTTTCAGGAAGACGTGGTGGTCGGTGGGATTGTCGGCGACCATCACGACTCCGGAGACCTTGCGCGCGCCATTGCCATGGATCTGAAATGCCGGATCCCAGAAGTTTTCCGGAAAATGATGCTGGCACAACGCGAAGCTCAGATCGGGCGATCCGGGCTCGCAGGCAAAGACCAGCGAAAATGCCAGTTTGACCGGCGTGCCATCGGGCTTTTTGCCCTCGCGCGCGAAATTGAATACCTCGAACTCGGAAATTCCGGCCGTCTGGAACGCCCGCGCATCCTCAACTGCATTGCGGCTGCTGAGGATGAGCATCGACAGCCCCTGGCGCGAGGTCGCATAGTCCCGGTGGAAGGCGCCGAACGAGAACGCCCGCGCTGCATGCGGCACGACCTTGTCGGGTTCGGCCACTTCGAGGATTTCGACGAAGCCGTTTGCCAGCTGGACGATGCGATTGTGCGTGCCCCAGGAATGACGGTTGCGCGCGCTGACGATGAAGCCGAGCCGGCGATAGAACTCACCAGCCGCGTCGAGGTCGCGCACCGTGTGCACGATGTGATCGAGACCGTGGGGCAAACGCCGCCTTACTTCATCGCGGAGAACGACGTCGGCACCAGAAGCTGGTTGACGATGTTGCCGACGATCTGGCCATCCGCCTCGCTCTTGGCCCGTGCTTCGATCCACTCGGGGTCGCTCTGGAACGCGGCCCATTTCTTGTCGCGATCGGCCAGCGATTCCCAGGCCAGCAGATATGTCAGTTCCTGGTTGGATTCGCCGACCAGCGTTGTGAAGAAGCCGGCCTGCTTGATGCCGTGCTTCTCCCACAATTTCAGCGTGGTCGTCTCGAAGCGTTTCAACAGCGCCGGCAGCCGGCCCGGAATGCAGCGATAGACGCGGGTTTCGTAGATCATCGACATCACTCCCCTGGTTGTTGTTCTTGCGGTAGCAGGCGGAGTTTGTCGCAACAATTCACGCGTTCGTCAAAGGCGTTGAGTGCAGAGCTACACCAGCCGCGACTGCACCATCGCGGCCTGAATGAAGGAGGCAAACAGCGGATGCGGCTCGAAGGGCCGCGATTTCAATTCAGGATGGAATTGCACGCCGATGAACCAGGGATGGTCCTCATATTCGACGATTTCCGGCAGAATTCCGTCGGGCGAAAGCCCCGAGAATTTCAGGCCATGCTGTTCCAACCGGTCCTTGTAGGCGGTGTTGACCTCGTAGCGATGGCGGTGGCGCTCTGAAATCTCGGTGGCCCCGCCATAGACCTCCGACACCCGGCTGCCACGCCCGAGCGCCGCCGGATAGGCGCCGAGACGCATGGTGCCGCCGAGATCGCCGGACTTCGACCGTCTCTCGAGCTCGTTGCCGCGCAGCCACTCCGTCATCAATCCGACCAGCGGCTCGGGCGTCGGGCCGAACTCGGTCGAATTCGCCTCCTCGATGCCGACCAGATTGCGCGCTGCCTCGATCACGGCCATCTGCATGCCGAAGCAGATGCCGAAATACGGCACGTCGCGCTCGCGTGCGAACTGCGCCGCGCGGATCTTGCCCTCGGCGCCGCGCTGGCCGAAACCGCCGGGCACCAGAATGCCGTTGACGTGCTCGAGGAACGGCGCCGGATCCTCGTTCTCGAACACTTCGCTCTCGATCCAGTCGAGATTGACCTTCACCTTGTTGGCGATGCCGCCATGCGAGAGCGCCTCGATCAGCGACTTATAGGCGTCCTTCATCCCGGTGTATTTGCCGACAATGGCGATGGTAACGTCGCCTTCGGGATTGCGGATGCGCTCGTTGATGGTGTGCCAGCTCTGCAGAGCCGGCGGGATTTTCGGTGCGATCCCGAACGCCGCCAGCACCTCATCATCGAGGCCCGCGGTATGATAAGCCTCCGGCACCGCGTAGATATTGTCGACGTCACGCGCCTCGATGACGGCGCTTTCGCGCACATTGCAGAACAGTCCGAGTTTGCGCCGCTCTTCCTTGGGGATCGGCCGATCGGTGCGGCACAGCAGGATATCCGGCTGGATGCCGATCGAGCGCAATTCCTTGACCGAGTGCTGGGTCGGCTTGGTCTTCAGCTCGCCGGCGCTCGGGATATAGGGAAGCAGCGTCAGATGGATGTAAACGGCGTGCTCGCGCGGCAGCTCGTTCTTGAGCTGGCGGATCGCCTCGAAGAACGGCAGGCCCTCGATATCGCCGACCGTACCGCCGATTTCGACCAGCACGAAATCAAAACCGTCGTTGCCGTCGAGGACGAACTCCTTGATCGCGTTGGTGACATGCGGCACCACCTGGATCGTGGCACCGAGATAATCGCCGCGGCGTTCCTTGGTCAGAATATCCTGGTAGATGCGCCCGGTGGTGATGTTGTCGGCCCTGGTGGCCGGTCTCCCCGTGAAGCGTTCATAGTGGCCGAGATCGAGATCCGTCTCGGCGCCGTCATCGGTCACGAAGACTTCGCCGTGTTGATACGGCGACATCGTTCCAGGATCGAGGTTGAGATAGGGGTCGAGCTTGCGAAGCCGGACCTTGTAGCCGCGCGCCTGCAACAGCGCACCCAGCGCCGCCGAAGCCAGACCCTTTCCGAGCGATGAAACCACGCCGCCGGTGATGAAGATGTACCGCGCCATGGGACTTTACCTTTAAAGCCTGGAAGGCGATTCGCAAAAGCGAATCACGCGCCGGCGCAAACATTTTGCGGGGCTGTGGGTGACCTAGAAATAAGCGCGCCGTCAGGAGGTTGATGGGCATACCTGATGCAGGATGCTAGCCGCCTTCCTGCATGGCCACCCTGCTTTATTGCGAACGCGGCGGCTGCGGCACGGCGGGCGCCTGATTCTGTTGCTCGTCCGCCTTCTTCAGCGTATCCAGCACGCCGCCGCTGGTTGGCGGCGCCACCGGCGTCACGCCGCCGGCCGGTTGCGACTGCCCGGGAGGTGCGTTACCCAGAATCGACGTCGGCTTGCGGTCCAGGCTCGCCATCCAAGACAGAAGTAGACTGGTCGCAAAAAACCCAACCGCGAGGACCGCGGTGGTACGCGTCAATAGATTGGCGGTACCGCGGCTCGACATGAAACCGGCTCCGCCGCCCATGCCGAGGCCACCGCCCTCGGATTTCTGCAGCAGCACCGTGCCGATCAGCACGACCACGATCATGAGGTGAATGACGATAACAACAGTCTGCATTTCAACCTTCCGTCACAGGCCTGCCAGCGCCGACATCGGGCGGACTCCCAGCCTTCACGGGTCCATAGGAATTGCGCGGGGTGTTACACGATCGGACCGCGCATTGCCACCCGCAAGCGGGGAGATAATTGCTGCCGCACCGGCGGCAAGCACGCGAGCTTCGCCTTGGAAAGGCATTATCCACAATAGTATACGCATGACTACTATAACAGACAATCTCGGCCTTATCGTTGAGGCTCACCCAGATCGTTGAGGCTGACCCAGACCGGCTATTTGCGCAGCCGTCTCGGTGACCCGCGCTGCGCGGCTTTTTGAAGACGCCAGGACATGCTCTGGCTCAAGGCGGGAGCTTTACCCTGAAAATTGTAAACGGCCCCGAGCGTGGCAAGTTGTTTTTGAACGCGACTTCCCACAAATGGGAATCGGCGATGTAAAGGTCGCCATGACTGATCGCAAAACCGTCCGCCCACGAAAGCTTTGAGGGATCGCGAACAAAGACCTTCGTCGTCAGGGTATGGCTCCGTGTTCTGGTGATCGAGACAACGGTGCCGTGCTCCAGGTCGCCAGCATAGAGCGTGCCGTGTCGATCCATGATCAGGCCGCCACTCAGCACCGAGTTGCCAAGATATTGCACCTTCTTGGAAAGGTCCGTGTCGGACAGCTTTTCGTCGCGCAACGCCGCGGTGGGCACGCGCCAATAGTTGTGGTCCGTCAAGGGTCGATAATAGAGCCACTGAGAATCCGGTGACAAAGCGATGCCATCGGCCTGGATCGCCACCACGGAACCGTCGGGGCGCAAAGCAATGTCCTTGCCGATCATGAGATGCTGCTGGGGATCGGCGAAGGTCGAACGATCTCCAATAAGGACTTGCCGCGCCTTGCCCGTGCTCAAATCGAGCACAACGAGGCTGCCCTTGTTTCCGGCGTTGGTCAGGTAGGCAAAATTGTGGGCGACATCGATACGGACGTCGTTGAGCGAGTCCTTTTGCGAAACAACGCCGTTGAAGTCATACCGCCGGATGATCTTGTTGGTGGACAGGTCGAATTCGACCAGCTTCGGCGGCAGACGTTCCTGGTCAACCTTGGGCAACGACGAGTCGAGCGCCCAAAGGCGATCCTTGCGATCGACCCAAAGCGCCTGGACGGAGATCCACTCCGAGTCACCCTTTCCTTGCTCGTCGAATTTTTTCCAGCCGGCGTCGGGATATGGCTTTACCTCACCCGTCTTCGGATTGACCTCGACCATGCTATAGATCGATCGAACCTGGCTTGCCGGAGCGGTCGCGAACACCCTGCCTTCTGCCGACACACCGATACCGACCAGCCGGAAGTCATCATTGAATGCCTTCACGGTTTCGAGGGCAGGTCCAACCTTGGCCGCACCTTCCGGGCCGGCGCCACGAGCCGCCACCGGGGACAGCGCAAGCCCAAGCAAAGCGGCGTTCAACAACCTTGCCTTGAACACGGGGCCTCTTCCTGTCGATTCCGTTCGCGCTTGTTAATCGACAACCCAACCAGCCGTTCCCGGGCCGGACACTAGACATGATGACGGGCAGGATGGGACCTGGAGAAACTCCCCGTGCTTAAAGTGAGCTTCTCGCTTTTGACCGTGAGCCAACAATGGGAGGCGGCGGCGGCTTGAGCGTCCATCGTCACGCCTCATCGCGCCGAGGCCGCGATATGATGACGCGATTGAGGCACCGTCGCCGCGGCATCGTGGGCGCATGCCTGCGGGCTGGCCCAGCAGCTCGCGACCGAGCGGACCTTGCCTGGAACGTCCCTATCTCGTATGATGGACGTGTGGCTACTATAATAGATACTTTCGGCCTGAGGCTGGCCGACCGTCTGCGGTCCGAGCGCGACACCCGCGGCTGGTCCTTGGCCGAACTGGCGCAGCGCGCAGGCGTCGCCAAGGCCACCATCAGCAAGATCGAACGCGCCGAAGCCAGCCCGACCGCCGCGATCCTGGTCAAGCTGGCGAGCGCCTTCGGTCTCACCCTGTCCGGCCTGATGCTCAGGGCCGAAGAACGGCAGCACCGTCTCGTCCGGTCAAACGAGCAACCGGTCTGGCGCGATCCCGAGTCCGGCTATGTGCGCAAACAGGTTTTCAGCCGTCCCGATCATCCCGTGGAACTGATCAAGGTTGAGCTGCCGGCGCGGCAGCGCGTGACGCTGCCCGCGGCTTCCTACGCTCACATCCGGCAGGCCGTGTGGGTTCAGCGCGGCAGCCTCGTTCTCATCGAGGCGGGCGAACGCCATGTGCTTGGAACAGGCGATTGCCTGGGCTTTGGCGCGCCGGCCGAGGTGACCTTCGCCAATGAGACAGCCGCTGCTTGCGAATATGTCGTCGCTCTGGCGCGGAGCTGACCGATGACGATTTCGATCGCGCCGGTAACATTCTCACCGGCCATCAACGTGGCATTGAGCGAAATCCTGGTGGAGGCGGTCGCACACGGCGGCTCGGTCGGCTTCCTGTATCCCGTCCCGCTCGAAACCGCCGCGGCGTTCTGGCGCCAATCGCTCGACGCCGCCGAAAGGGGCGAGAGGACCGTCCTCGGCGCATTCGACGACGAAGCGCTGGTCGCAACGGTGACACTCTTGCTGAATCTCCCGCCCAATCAGCCGCATCGCGCCGAGATCGCGAAAATGATGACGCGATTGAGCCACCGGCGCCGCGGCATCGCCGGCAAGCTGCTACGGGCGGCGGAGCAACTCGCGATCGAAGGTGGACGCAGCCTGCTGGTGCTCATACCGCAGTGGAGGATGGCGCCTCCTGGCTGTACGCGCGCGCCGGCTATCAACTCGCAGGCGTCATCCCGGATTACGCGCTGAAACCCCACGGCGGATTGACCGGGACCATGGTCTACTGGAAGCGGCTCGCAGCGGCGGAAGGAGCTTAGCAACCGGCTGCGATCGCAAGGAAATCGTCGGCCTTCAGGCTGGCGCCGCCGACCAGGGCCCCGTTGACGTTGGCGACCGCCATCAACTCCCGGGCATTGGAGGGTTTGACGGAACCGCCATAGAGGATGCGCATCTGCGTTCCCTCGCCACCAAACCGCTCGATCAGCAACTCTCGGATAAATCCGTGAATCTGCTCGACATCCTGAGTCGTCGGCGTGAGCCCGGTACCGATCGCCCAGACCGGCTCATAGGCTACCACCAGATTGTCCGCCCGGCAGCCCTGCGGCAGCGAGAGGTTGAGCTGGCCGCGGCAGATATCAATGGTTTGCCCGGCATCGCGCTGGTGCTGGGTCTCGCCGATACAGACGATGGCGACGAGGCCGGCGCGCCAGACCGCCTCGGTCTTCTGATGCACCAGAAGGTCGGTCTCGCCATGATCGGCGCGCCGTTCGGAATGCCCGACGATGATCGCTTTGGCTCCGGCATCCGCCAGCATTTCCGCCGAAATGTCACCGGTATGCGCGCCCGACGCCTTGGGGTGGCAATCCTGCGCGCCGACGGCAAGCGGCCACGATCCCTGCTGCGCTTTCCCGTTTACCTCCTTGGCCTTCTCGGCAAAGGCAGCAACCAGGGTGGCCGGCGGACACACCAGGAGGTCGGCCTTGGCAGCTGCGGCCGGCGCTCCGGCCAACATCGCCTCGAACTCGCCGAGCGAGGCCCTCAGTCCGTTCATCTTCCAATTGCCCGCGATCAGCGGCCGGATGGCTTTGGTCATGGCATAATTCCAATGAAAATATCCGCCCTATGGGCTAGCAGAGCAGGCCCGGCAGTTCCAGATCGCGCTTGAGACATCAACCATTTGGCCGGTCTTCGGCTCCCAAGGGTTCTTGTCCGCTGGTGGTTGCGAGGGGGTGACTGCCACTTTATGATGCGTTATCAGCCCGGTGACGCCATCTTGCGATATCCGCTATAAGGCGCGATCCCACCCTCCTTAAAGACAAGTTGGACCCATGCTTCGAGGAATGCGCAAGGCCTCATCAAACTGGCTCGGCAAAAGCATCATGGCCGTGGTGATGGGCGTGTTGATCGTCAGTTTCGGCATCTGGGGCATCGCCGACATCTTCCGGGGTTTTGGTCAGTCGACGCTGGCCAAGGTCGGCCACACCGAGATTTCGGCGAATGAGTTCCGCCAGCTCTACACCGACCGGTTGCAGCAGATCGGCCGCCAGTTCGGCCGTCCTTTGACGATGGATCAGGCCCGCAACCTTGGCTTCGACCGCCAGGTCCTGCAGCAGACGCTTGCGGAGGCTGCATTGGATGAGGAAGCCCGGCAATTGGGATTGGGACAGTCCGACGCCGAGACCATGCGCGTGATTTACTCCGATCCCAATTTCAAGGGCGTCGGCGGCGGTTTCGATCCGCAGCGTTTCCAGGCCATCATCCGGCAATTCGGCTTCACCGAAGCGCGCTATCTCGCCGACCAGCGCCGCGTCTCGTTGCGGCGCCAGCTCGCTGGCTCGATCTCGGCCGGCATTGAACCATCGAAAACGTTGCTGGAGGCGCTGAGCCATTTCCAGAACGAGCAGCGCTCGATCGACTATGTCCGGCTTGGCGAGGCCCAGGCGGGCACGATCGATCCGCCTTCACCCGAGGCGCTGGCCGGCTACTTCGACGAGCACAAGGCCCAGTTCCGCGCGCCGGAATACCGCAAGGTCGTTTATGTCGCCGTGACGCCTGAGGACATCGGCAAGTGGTCGGATGTCTCGGACGATGACGCCAAGAAGCGTTTCGAACAGCGCAAGGACAAGCTCGGCACACCGGAAAAGCGGGAAGTATCGCAGATCGTCTTCCCGAGCGTGGAGGAAGCACAGGCGGCGCGCGAGCGCATTGCGTCCGGGTTGTCGTTCGATGATCTCGCCAAGGAACGCAAACTCGCTGCGTCCGACGTCGATCTCGGCATGGTCGCCAAATCCGGGATCCTTGATCCCGCCATCGCGGCCGCGGCCTTTTCCTTGACTTCAGGCGAGGTCAGCCAACCGGTCAAGGGCGAGTTCGGCGTGGCGCTGGTCAAGGTCGGGGCCATTCAGCCGGCAGTCGAGCCGGACTATGCGAGCGTCGCGCCTGATCTGAAGAAGGAGATTGCGACCGAGCGCGCCCGCACAGAGGTCGCAACGCTACGCGACAAGATGGAGGACGAACGCGGTGGCGGCGCCAGTGTGACCGAAGCGGCCCAGAAGTTGGGACTCAAGGCCGTCACCATCGACAATGTCGACCGCTCGGGACAGACGCCGAACGGCCAGCGCGCCAACATTCCGCCCGGCCTCGACCTGGCCGCGCAGGCCTTCAGCAGCGATGTCGGCGTCGACAACGATCCGATCTCCTACAAGGGCGGATACGTCTGGTACGACGTGCTCGGCATCACCCCGCCGCGCGACCGCACGCTCGACGAGGTCAAGGACAAAGTCGAGGCGCGCTGGCACGCCGACCAGATCGCAACCCGCCTGCGCACCAAGGCGGACGACTTGGTGCAGAAGCTGAACCAGGGCGGCAACCTGGCCGACGAGGCCGCAAGCATTGGCGTGAAGGTCGAAACTGCCGCGGGCTTCAAGCGCGAGGATTCGCCGCCCGGCATACCCGCAGGCGTCGTCACCGCCGCCTTCCGGACCGCCAAGGATGGATACGGCCAGACGCCGGGCACCGGGGGCAGCGAGTGGATCGTATATCGTGTAACCAACGTCAGCGTGCCGCCGGTCGACCTCGCCTCCGACGAGATGAAAAAGCTGAAGGAAACCCTGGTGCGAGGTCTCGGCGACGAGCAGCTCGCCGAATATGTCGCCACGCTGGAAAAGAATATCGGGACGTCGATCAACGAAGCCGCTTTCGCACAGGTGACCGGCGCGAGCAATGGCGACCAATAAGACCAATAAATCAAGCAGGTGCTGAAAGCCGGCGATGGACGACCTGAAATCGATCATAGGTAAAGTCGCGACCGGCGCCACGCTGTCGCGCGAGGAGGCCGCGACCGCCTTCGACATCATCATGTCCGGCGAGGCCACGCCCTCGCAGCTCGGCGGGTTGTTGATGGCCCTTCGGGTCCGCGGCGAAACCGTCGACGAGATCACCGGCGCGGCCACGGCGATGCGCGCTAAGATGCTGCCGGTCGTGGCTCCCCCCGAGGCCATCGATATCGTCGGCACCGGCGGCGACGGCTCGGGCTCGGTCAACGTGTCGACCTGCGCCGCATTCATCGTGGCCGGCGCCGGCGTCCCCGTCGCCAAGCACGGTAATCGCGCGCTGTCCTCGCGTTCGGGTGCGGCCGACGTGCTCGCCTCGCTGGGGGTCAAGATCGACATCAGGCCGGAGCAGGTCGGCCGTTGCATCAAGGAGGCCGGGATCGGCTTCATGTTCGCGCCGACGCATCACCCGGCGATGAAGAATGTCGGACCGACCCGCGTCGAATTGGCGACGCGCACGATCCTCAATCTCCTGGGGCCGCTGTCCAATCCGGCCGGGGTCAAGCGGCAGATGGTCGGCGTATTTTCCCGGCAATGGGTGCAGCCCTTGGCCCAGGTGCTGAAGAACCTCGGCGCCACCTCGATCTGGGTGGTGCACGGCTCCGATGGACTGGACGAGATCACCCTCACCGGCCCGACCTTCGTCGCGGCGCTTGAAAACGGCACCATCCGCACCTTCGAGGTAACGCCGGAGGAAGCCGGCCTTGCGCGCGTCGGCGGCGAGGCGCTCAAAGGCGGCGATGCCAATGCGAACGCGGTCGCGCTGCAAAGTGTGCTCGATGGCATGCCGAGCCCGTTTCGCGACGTTGCTCTGTTGAACGCCGCAGCCGCGCTGATCGTGGCCGGCCGCGCCAAGACCCTCAAGGAGGGGGTAGCAATCGGCAGCAAGTCGCTCGATAGCGGCGCGGCGGCCGCCAAGCTGAAACATCTGGTCGCGGTCTCCCACGCCTGAACCGAGCGACGCCGAAGGGAACAAGATGTCCGATATCCTGACCCGGATCGAGGCTTACAAGCGCGAGGAAATCGCGGCGGCGAGGCGCGCCCATCCGCTGCCCGACGTCGAGGTCCGGGCGAAGGAGGCGCCCGCTCCGCGCGGCTTCCTGCGCGCGATCCGAAACAAGCACGACAGCGGCGACTACGCCCTGATCGCTGAAGTGAAGAAGGCCTCGCCGTCGAAGGGCCTGATTCGCGCCGACTTCGATCCGCCCGCGCTCGCAAGAGCGTATGAGACCGGCGGCGCGGCCTGTCTCTCGGTGCTGACCGATGCGCCGTCCTTCCAGGGCCATCTGGATTTTCTGGTCGCGGCGCGCGGAGCAACCAGTCTGCCCGTGCTGCGCAAGGATTTCATGTTCGACACCTATCAGGTGGCCGAAGCGCGCGCTTTCGGCGCGGATTGCATCCTGATCATCATGGCCGCCCTGGACGATGCCGCGGCGAAAGACATCGAGGACGCAAGTCTCGCCTACGGCATGGACGTCCTGGTCGAAATCCACGACCATGCCGAGCTCGAGCGCGCGCTAAAGCTGCGCTCGCCCTTGATCGGCGTCAACAACCGCAACCTGCGAACCTTCGAGACCACGCTTGCGACCAGCGAGGCGCTTGCGCCACTGATTCCCAGGGACCGCGTGATGGTCGGCGAAAGCGGCATCTTCACCGCCGCCGACTTCGCGCGGCTCTCGCGCGTGGGTGTGTCCACTTTCCTGGTCGGCGAAAGCCTGATGCGGCAGGCCGACGTGGCGGCGGCGACCCGTGCGCTGCTTTCGCGGAGCGAAACACCGAGAGCGGCGGACGTGCGCTGATGGCGGACAAATCCGCCAAGGGCAACCCTGCCCTCACCCATATCGGCGCCGGCGGCGAGGCGCGCATGGTCGACGTGTCGGACAAGCCGGCGACGGATCGGGAGGCCGTGGCCGAAGGCCGCGTGGTCATGAGCAAGGCATCGCTCGAGTTGATCCTCTCTGGCAACGCGAAAAAGGGCGACGTGCTGGGGACCGCCCGCGTCGCCGGCATCATGGCGGCGAAGCGGACCTCGGACTTGATCCCGCTGTGTCATCCGTTGGCGCTGTCGAAAGTCACGCTCGATATCGAGCCCGATGCCGCGCTGCCGGGGTGCATCGTCCGCGCGACGGTCAAGGTGACTGGGCCGACGGGCGTCGAAATGGAAGCGCTGACGGCGGTTTCGATCGCCTGCCTCACCATCTACGACATGATCAAGGCAGTCGAGCGCGGCATCCGCATCGAAGGTATCCACCTCGTTGCGAAGAGAGGCGGAAAATCCGGAGACTACCAGGCCTGAGAGCGCGGGCCTCACGCCGCGGTGATCGACGCAGGCAGGAAGAGCGCGACGATTCCGGTGTTTCCTTCGCATGTCCCGGCGTGTTTGCCGCCATGCGGAGAAAGCCAATGTCAATTTTCAGGGTTCTTGTTGCTGGCGCCGTTCTGTTACCCCTCGGCGCCACACCGGCACCGGCGCAGCAGGTGATGTCCGAACCCGGCTATTGCGCGTTTTTCTATCCCAACGCAAATTGCCAAAACAAGGGACCGGGCAACCCCTACACCGATCCCAATTACAGGCGCAACGGAGGCCTGAGTTCCGGGCCTTGGTCGTCGGCTTGGCCGTCCGGCGAAACGGCGGCCGCGGCCCCCAAACGGCCACATCGCTCCGCTTCGCGCGCAGCGCGGACGCAGTGACCGTCGCCATCACGCCAGCCGATTGATCGCGTGAGAATTTGCCGTCGAGCTTGCTTGCCTGCTATTCCATGGCGCGCTGACGCGCGCACCTCCGACGGACGCTCGGTCCAGATCGTCAACGAGCCGCTGGCGGACGGCGGATGGCTTGCCACCCACGAGGACATCACCGAGCGGCGGCGCGCCGAACGGCAGATTACCCACCTCGCCCATTACGACGCGTTGACCGACCTGCCGAACCGCACCTTGTTCCATGAGCGATTGCAGCAGGATCTGGCGCAGATGCGCCCGGGCCAATCGATCGCGGTGCATTACATCGACATCGACGAATTCAAGAGCGTCAATGATTCGCTCGGTCATTTGATCGGCGATGAACTTCTCAAGTCAGTGGCGATCAGCCTGCGCCGTTGCGTCGGCAGCGCCGACTGCGTCGCCCGGCTCGGTGGCGATGAATTCGCCATCGTGCAGACCGGCATCCGGAATCCGCAAGACGTCGCTGACCTCGTGACCCGCGTTTTCGAAGCCATCCGGACGCCCTGTGAATGTTTGGGGCACCGGCTGACCACCGACGCCAGCATCGGCATCGCGCTGGCACCGACGCACGGTACGGAGCTCGATCAAATCCTCAAGAACGCGGATCTCGCGATGTAAGCCGCCAAATCCGCAGGGCGCAGGACCTGCCGTCTCTTCAAGCCGGAGATGGACGCAAAGGTCAGGGGCCGCCGCCAATTGGAGCTCGACCTGCGGCAGGCGATCGAGCACCGCGGACTCGATGTCTACTATCAGCCTTGCGTCAGCCTCGACGACGACCGGATCACCGGTTGTGAAGCGCTGGTACGCTGGCGGCATCCGGTGCGCGGTCCGATTTCACCTGCCGAGTTCATTCCAATTGCGGAGGAAACCGGGCTGATCAATCAGCTCAGCGAATGGGTGCTGGCCACCGCCTGCGCCGATGCGGCGACCTGGCCCGACGATATCAGGCTCGCGGTCAACGTTTCGCCGGTGCAGTTCAAGAGCGGCACGCTGGCGCTGAAAATCGCGGCCGCACTGGCGGCCTCGGGATTGCCGGCGAGCAGGCTCGAACTAGAAATCACCGAAGCCGTGCTGATCCGCGACGACGAGACCGCTCTCTCGATCCTGCATCAGCTTCGTGCCATCGGCGTGCGCATTGCGCTCGACGATTTCGGCACCGGCTATTCGTCGCTGAGCTACCTGCACCGCTTCCCGTTCGACAAGATCAAGATCGACCGTTGTTTCGTCAGCGACATCGCGGAGCCCGACGGCTCTTCCAGCATCGTGCAGGCCGTGGTCAATCTCGCCGCCAGCCGCAACATGACGACGACGGCGGAAGGCGTCGAAACGGAGGCACAGCGGCATTTGCTTCGCGTGCTCGGTTGTTCCGAAATGCAGGGCTACCTGTTCAGCCCGGCAAAACCCGCCGCAGAGATCAAGGACCTGTTTGCCTCGCATCGCCACGGCGCCGTGGCCACGGCACTCCGGGTGGCGCCGAAGCGCCGGCCAAAGATCGCGTAACCCCGCGATCTGTTCCGTAATCGAATCGGCTCAAACGAATGGGGGCCGTCAAAGACGGCCCCCTCAAATCAACTCGAGCCATGCAGCCCCTTATTATTAGTTCGGCACCGCGGTCTTCGGGGGCGCTGGCACGCCCGCATTGACGGTGATGCCGCGCAACAGGTCATAGGCCGCGTGCAACGCCTTGTCGTCCTTTTCGTCCGGCGGCACGTAGGATTGCGAACCCGTCTGTTCCGCACCTTCGGCCGAGAGATGGCCGCGCATCGACGCCTCGCCCCTGATGTCGACACGACCCTTCAGCTCGTCCGGCACGTTCTGCAGCACCTCGATATCGGGCGTAATGCCCTGCGCCTGGATCGATCGGCCGGACGGCGTGAAATACCGCGCCGTGGTGAGCGCCAGCGCGCCGTTACCGGTGCCGAGCGGGATGATGGTCTGCACCGAGCCCTTGCCGAACGAGCGCGTTCCGATCAGCGTCGCACGCTTGTGATCATGCAGGGCGCCGGCCACGATCTCGGACGCCGACGCCGAGCCGCCATTGATCAGAACGACCAGCGGCTTGCCCTTGATGAGGTCGCCGCCATGGGCGGTGAAGCGCTGCGTCTCCTCGGGGTTGCGGCCGCGGGTCGAAACGACCTCTCCCCGCTGCATGAAGGTGCTGGATACCGACACCGCCTGATCGAGCAAGCCGCCCGGATTGTTGCGGAGGTCGACGACGTAACCCACGAGCTTGTCCTGAGGAATCTGCTTGGATATCTCGGCAATCGCCTTGTGCAGACCATCCGTGGTCTGCTCGTTGAACGAGGTGATGCGGATATACCCGATGTCGCCGCCGTCGGTGTGGAATCGCACCGGACGCACGCGGATGATCTCGCGGTTGAGCACGACGTCGATCGGAGCGTCCTTGCCCTTGCGAACGATCTTGAGATGGGTCTTGGTATTCACCGCGCCCTTCATCTTGGCCACGGCCTGCTCGAGCGTCAGTCCTTGCACCGCCTCGTCGTCGATCTGGGTGATCAGGTCGCCGGATAGGATGCCGGCCTTCGCCGCCGGTGTATCGTCGATCGGCGCCACCACCTTGACGAGGCCATCTTCCATCGTGACTTCGATACCAAGACCGCCGAACTCGCCGGAGGTTGTCTCCTGCATCTCGCGCCAGGCCTTATCATTCATGTAGCGCGAATGCGGATCGAGCGAAGTGACCATGCCATTGATGGCCCCCTCGATCAGGTTGCTGTCGTCTGGCTTTTCGACATAGTCCGACCTGACGCGCTCGAAAACCTCGCCGAACAGATTGAGCTCGGAATAGGTATCGCTGGCGTTCGCGGCCGCCTTAGCTCGGGAGATCCAGTGTTCGCCCGGCTGACCGGTGACCAGAAGAGTGAGGCCTACGCCGGTCAACGAACCCAATATAAACAGGAAATTCTTCCGCATCGTGTCCGCCGCCTTCTTGCGCTTGCCTGGTGACCAGATAGGGTCGAAATATTAAGGTCACAATAGCTTTCTGGTTTCTTCAAGGCCGACTTGTCGCTTCAAAGCCGGCTTTCTTCAAGACCCGGCTTGGAGTCCGGCCTGCCAAGTGGATGGTCGTGTGCCGAACCCGCGCTTGGCCCGGGTACCGAGCCAGTAACCGAATTGCGGCGGAACGTGACGGAACGGGCCCTCAACGCCCAACTTCAAGGCAGCATCCATCGGCCAGTTCGGATTATTCAGGATTTCTCGACCGATCGCGATCAAATCCGCGTGCCTATCCTTCAAGATTTGCTCGGCCTGATCGCCATGGATGATCAACCCGACTGCCATTGTCATGATATCGGCATGACGGCGGACATATTCCGAGAGCGGCACCTGGTACCCATACTTGATTTCCTTGCCCAGGATCGGCGCGACATCGGTAATGCCCCCCGATGAGCAGTCGATCAAGTCAACGCCGCCAGTTTTCAGGATTTTCGCCAATCTCACGCTTTGTTCCGGTCCAAAGCCGGCGTTGTCCTCGACCGACAGGCGGACGAACAGAGGTTTGTCATCAGGCCAGGACGCCCGAACCGCCTCGGCAATTTCCATGATGAAACGCGTCCGGTTGCTCTCGGAGCCGCCATATTCGTCGGTGCGCTGATTCGAACGTTCGGATAGGAACTCGTGCACGAGATAGCCGTGGGCGCCGTGCAGCTCCAGCACGTCAAAGCCGGCGTCACGCGCGCGCCGCGCCGCATGACCCCAAGCCTGCACCAGGTCTTTTACCTCCTGCCGCTCAAGCGCACGCGGCACCGGCCATTTTTCGCTGTGAGCGATGGCACTCGGCGCCACCGGAGTCCAGGCGTCCCAATCCTCGATCTCGGGGGTCCGGGCCAGCGGACCGTCGCCCTCCCAGGGGCGATTGGCGCGGGCCTTGCGGCCGGAATGACCGAGCTGGATACCCGGCACCGCGTTCTGCTGCTTGATGAATTTGGCCAGCCGCTTGAGCGGTTCGACGAAGTCATCGTGCCAGATGCCGAGATCGCCGACCGTGCCGCAGCCGCGACGCTCGACCTTGGTCGATTCGACGATGACGAGCCCGGCGCCGCCGGCGGCAAACTTGCCGGCGTTCATCAGGTGCCAGTCGGTCGGAAAGCCTTTCACCGCCGAATACTGATGCATCGGCGGCACCACGATCCGGTTGCGCAAGGTGACCCCGCGAATCGTGAGGGGCGTAAACAGCAGCGTCTCGGACATGGCCCGTTTCCTCGACCTTCTCTTGGCTCGCTTTCCTTGGCTCGCTTTCCTTGGCTCGCCTTCTTTGCTTTGCCTTGGCTTTCCTTGTCCAATGTTGTTTCCGACCGACGATATCCGGAGGCATCCCGGTCGCAAAGCCGGAAATCCGATGGCTGCTAAGCCGGCACTGCCCGCAAGCCATGCAAATTTGGGATGGCGTGAAGCCTTGCGACACGATAGGCGAAAGATCAACAACAATCGGTGGATTTTTCCGGGAGGACATCATGAACGAGGCCACCCCGATCCGGCCAGCGCGAAACGCAGAGCTCGGCGCCAGCAACGAGCCGCTTCAAAACCTGCACGAATTCGTGCGCAAGGCCCGCGCCAATCTCAACCAGAACGCCTGGGACTACATCGTCGGCGCCGCTGAGACCGAAACCACCATGCGGCGCAACCGCATGGCGCTGGACGAGATCGCCTTCCGGCCGCGCGTGCTGCGCAATGTCGCCAAGGTCGACGCCTCCGTCGAACGGTTCGGCCGCAAGCTGAGGCTGCCGGTGATGCTGGCGCCAGTCGGCGCGCTCGAAATCTTCGATGCCGCAGGCGCTGCGGCCGTGGTACGCGGGACCGGAAAATTCGGCGCCGCCCATATGCTGAGCTCGGTGTCCGACCCCGGGCTCGAAAAGGTCGCCGACGCGGCGCCTGATGCCATGCGGCTCTACCAGCTCTACGTGCGCGGCGACGACGCTTTTGTCGAGGACTCCGTCAGCCGCGCGATCGCCAACGGCTATACCGCCTTCTGCCTCACCGTCGATACCGCCCATTACAGCCGCCGCGAACGCGACATCGCCAAGCGCTATGTTCGCGAGAGTCGGCTTCGCTCGACCGGCGGCGACTTCCAGAAGGCGCTGGAATGGCGCACCGTCAAACTGATCAAGGACAAGTTCAAGATCCCGCTGGTCATCAAGGGAATCGCGACCGCCGAGGATGCCCTGATCGCACTCGATCACGGCGTGGAATGGATCTATGTGTCCAACCATGGCGGGCGCCAGCTGGACCACGGCCGCGGCGCCATGCATGTGCTGCCCGAAATCGTCGATGCCGTGAAAGGCCGCGCCAGGATCATGGTCGACGGCGGGTTCTGCCGCGGCAGCGACGTCGTCAAGGCGATCATCTCGGGCGCCGATCTCGTCGGCATCGGCCGGCTGCAATGCTGGGCGCTCGCCGCCGCCGGCGAGGCCGGCGTGCTGCGGATGCTGGAGCTCTTGGAAGACGAGGTCATCAGGACGCTGGGTCTGCTCGGCGTCACCTCTTTTGCCGAGCTCGACAAATCCTATCTGCATCAGGCCACGCCGACCAACATGCCGAGCGTGTTCAGCGCGTTTCCGCTGCTCGACATCGAGCCATACCGGTATTAGCGAAAGGGAGGCTTACACGACAGGCATGACCCCTCCTCGTCTTTCCCCCGGCGATGCCGACGCGCTGTTATTCGATCTCGGGCGCGTCGTGCTCGATATCGATTTTTCCAGGGCGATTGCTTGCTGGGCCGGTCACGCCGGGCTCGAGCATTCGGACGTCGCGACACGCTTTGTGATCGACGAAGCCTATCATCATCACGAGGTCGGCAAGATCAGCGATCCCGACTTTTTCGATAGCCTCCGACGAAGCCTCGGCGTCGCGCTGACGGACGCCCAGCTGCTGGAAGGCTGGAACGCGATCTTCACGGGCGAAATGCCCGATGTCGCAGATCTGTTGCCCCGAGCCGCCAGGCGGATGCCGCTCTACGCCTTCTCCAACACCAACCCACCGCATGTCGCGCATTTCTCGGTTGAATACGCGGACCTGCTCGGCCACTTCCGCGAAGTCTACCTCTCCTCCACGATCGGGCTTCGGAAACCGGATCCGGCAGCCTATGATCACGTGGTAAAGGCGATCGGCGTGCCGGCATCGCGGATCGTATTTTTCGACGATCTGGCCGAGAACATCGAAGCCGCGCGGGCCTTCGGCCTCAAGGCCGTTCACGTCCGCTCGTCCAATGATATCGCGGACGCGCTGTCCGCGCTTGGAATTTAGCTTGGGATCCAGGAGTTATCGATCGTGGCCCTGATGCCGGTTGCCGATGCCCTTGCCGCGATCCTCGCCGGCGCCGAGCCGTTGCCGGACGAGATGGTTCCGCTCGATGCCGCCTATCACCGCGTGTTGGCGCGGGACGTTGCGGCGTTGCGCACCCAGCCGCCGCAAGCGATGTCGGCGATGGATGGCTACGCCGTGCGCGCATCCGATGCATCTTCGATCAATGCGAAGCTGAAGGTGATCGGCGAAGTCGCGGCCGGCCGGCCGTTCGGCCGCGCGCTGGGACCGGGGGAAGCGGCCCGTATCTTCACGGGCGGCGTAATCCCCGACGGCGCCGACGCCGTTGTGATCCAGGAAGATACCGTGGCCGAGGGCGATGGCGTCACGATCAGAGACGCCGCGATCAAAGGGCGGCACATCCGGCCGGCCGGCGTCGATTTCCACCAGGGCGACGTGCTGCTTTCGGCAGGAAGCCGCCTCACCGACCGTGATCTTTCGCTGGCCGCCAGCATGAACCATCCCAAACTGCCGGTGCGCCGCCGGCCGAAGGTGGCGCTGCTTGCGACCGGCGATGAACTGGTGATGCCGGGCTCCACGCCGGGCCCGGGCCAGATCGTCTATTCCAACGGCTACGCGCTGCGGGCGCTGGCACAGGCGGAAGGCGCCGAGACCATCGATCTTGGCATCGCCGCGGATACGCTCGAAGCGACCACGGCCGGCATTCGCCGCGCCCGCGATCTGGGGGCCGATATCCTGGTGACCACCGGCGGCGCCTCGGTGGGTGACCACGACCTGGTCAAGACCTCGTTGGATGCCGAGGGCGTCGCGATGGCGTTCTGGAAGATCGCGATGCGGCCAGGCAAGCCGATGCTGCACGGCCGCCTCGGCGCGATGCGGGTGATCGGGGTGCCCGGCAATCCCGTGTCGTCCTATGTCTGCACGCTGCTGTTCGTGGTGCCGTTGATTCGCACGCTGTCGGGCCGCAAGAAGATCCATGAAATGCGCGAGTCCGCCCTGCTCGGGCGCGACGTCGGCGCCAATGACGTGCGCGAAGACTATCTTCGCGCTCGGCTCGAGAAGCGGCCAGACGGCATGTTGATCGCCACGCCGGTCAATCGTCAGGACAGCTCGCTATTGGGGAATCTCGCCGTGGCAGGCGCACTTGTGATCCGCGCCCCATTCGCGCCGGCCGCCCCCGCCGGCTCACCTTGCGAGATCCTGCGGCTGCCGGATTAGGGTCCGTCGCGGTCGGTCCCATAAAACTTCCAGCGTTCACATTAAATTAAGTAGTTGCGGAACATGTATCGAACATATAGTGTCTGTTCATGATTTGTTTCGAGGGCTTGTGTCGGGAAGTGACTATTCCCGTGGTCTCAGAATCGAACGACACCGGCAACCGGGGGACTGATTGAGATGCTTACGCGCAAACAATACGAACTTCTGCGTTTCATCAACGAACGGCTGAAAGAAGCGGGCGTACCGCCCTCCTTCGATGAAATGAAGGATGCGCTGGACTTGCGCTCGAAGTCTGGCATCCACCGGCTGATCACGGCTCTGGAAGAGCGCGGCTTCATTCGCCGTCTGCCCAACCGTGCCCGGGCTATCGAAGTCATCAAGCTGCCGGAGCTATCGGCCGCTGGCGGCAGCAGCCGGCGCGGCTTCACCCCGTCGGTGATCGAAGGCAACCTCGGCAAGGTGCGTAGCAGCAGCGCCGGCAGCGATGACGGTGAACGCCCGGTCGCGGTTCCCGTGATGGGTCGGATCGCCGCCGGTACGCCGATCGAGGCGCTGCAAACGCGCAGCCACACCATCAG
>NZ_JBAURI010001299.1:0-1523 GCF_049581145.1 Bradyrhizobium sp. | reverse complement strand
AACATCATCCCCTACATCAAGAACGAAGAAGAAAAGCTCCAGGAAGAAGTAGCCAAGCTCCTCGGCACCGCCTCCAACTCCGGCTTCCAGCCCGCGCCCCTCACCCTCTCCGCGCACTGCAACCGCGTAGCCGTAGTCGACGGCCACACCGAGTGCGTCAGCATCAAGCTGCGCAAGCCCGCCACCCACGAAGAGATCCTCGCCGCCTGGACCGACTTCCAGCCCCTCCACGGCCAGGGCCTCGACGGTCTGCACCTCCCTAGCGCCCCCATCTATCCCGTCGAGTACGCCCCCGAAGACACGCGCCCCCAGCCCCGCCTCGACCTCATGCGCGGGAACGGCATGGCCACCACCGTCGGCCGCCTACGTCCCTGCTCCCTCTTCGACTGGAAGTTCACCCTGCTCTCCCACAACACCATTCGCGGAGCCGCCGGAGCCGCCCTCCTCAACGCCGAAATCCTCGCCGTCATGGGCAAGTTCGACTTCCGTACCTTCCCCCCCATCCAGTCAGGCAAGCAGTCTGCCGACGCGCTGGTGCCCGCATGAGCTCAAGCACGCCGCGCCAGAACATCGTCGTCATGAAGTTCGGTGGCACCTCCGTCGAAGACGCCACCGCAATCCTTCGCACCGCCTCCATCGTAGCCACGCGCCTGCGCAAAAATCTCAACCCCATCGTCATCGTCTCCGCGATGTCGAAAGTCACCGACACCCTCCTCGCCGCCGCCGCGGCAGCAGGCCGCAACGATCGCGAAGAAGCCCTCAAGCTTTCCGACGCCCTGCGCACCCGCCATCTCAACACCGCCGCCGAGCTCGTCACCGAAACCGACCGTCTCACCTCCCTCCAGCTAAACATCCATCACGACTTCGACACCCTCGACGACCTCCTCCGCGGCATCTCCGCGGTTGGCGAACTAACGCCGCGCACCTCCGACAACGTAGTCAGCTTCGGCGAGCGCCTCTCGTCGGTCCTCTGCACCGCGGCCTTCGCGCAGCAAACCATCCCCAGCACGCACGTCGATGCGCGCACCGTCATCCTCACCGACAACCACTACGGCAAGGCCACGCCTAACGAACCCGCGATCGAAGCCGCACTCACCGCGCAAGTCCTCCCTCTCATCGAACTCAACCGCGTCCCCGTCATGGGCGGTTTCATCGGCTCCTGCAACGGAATTACAACAACCCTCGGCCGCGGCGGCAGCGACTACACCGCCGCCATCGTCGGCGGCGCTCTCCACGCCGGCGCCATCGAGATCTGGACCGACGTCAACGGCATCATGACCACCGACCCGCGCATCGTCCCCGAAGCCCTGCGCGTCAAGACCATCTCCTTCGAAGAAGCCGCCGAGTTAGCCTACTTCGGCGCAAAAGTTCTACACCCCGCCACCATCCTCCCGGCCGTCCAGAAGAACATCCCCGTCTTCGTTCTCAACTCCCGCAACTCCGAAAACGAAGGTACCCGCATCACCGCCATCGCTCCACCCTGCGCCAGCCCCTTCAAGTCCATCGCGGCCAAAAAGAAACTC
>NZ_JBAURI010001298.1:0-2585 GCF_049581145.1 Bradyrhizobium sp. | reverse complement strand
GTCCGGGACAGTGACTTCCTGCGTGATCCCGATCCCGTTGACGTTCCCGTCCGTCGCCTGACCGCCCGGGTTCGGCTGAGCCTGATCAGCGCGGGGAGCCGACTTGTAGGTCCGCATTTCGCCCGGTGCCGCCTTATAGCGCTGGGCGTATTCGTTCCGGACGTTCTGCGACCCGGGGACGTTCCCGCCGATCATCGGCTGAGCCTGCGATAGCGGGGTCGTCGTGTCGATCGCGGAATGGCCGCCGATCGCCTGCGACGGGCTTAGCGGCTCTCCGCCCGCCGTGTTGTTCCCCGGTCCCGTCTTCAGCGCGGGACCACCGAAAAACTCCGCCGCGCTGTTGTTCTGCATGAGCTGGCGGATAGCGGTCTGCGGGAGCGTCACGGTCGGGGTCGCCCGGGGGCTCCGCAAAGTCGCGCCGCGCTGGTCACCACGGAAAGACGACTGCCGGGTTTCCGGGGTCGTCCCCATTGCGTTGTTGGCGCCGCTATCGGTGTCCGCGTTGATCTTCGCCACGCGCGGCGAGTTAGGCGGATGAGGGAACGTCCGGGTCTGCGAAGTGGAACCGGGGAAACCGGTCTGGTTCGCCGGTCCGGGACCGGCGGTCACCCCGCCGATCCCGGGCGCCGGTTCCACGTTGGAAACCGGAGCCGGACTGAACCCGAAACCAGCCTTAAGTGACGCGATCAGTCCGGCCATGAATTCCTACGCGCCTTCCTGCGAGCCGTTGTCGTCGACCGGCGCCGGGGCCGCGGTGGTCTTCCGCGCCTCGAGCTCCGCCTGTAGCTTGGCGATCTCATCGTCCTGGTCCTGCTCCGCCAGAGCCGCCCGAAGCTCTTCGATCTTGGCCGCCTTCCCGGTCACGGGCGCCGGAGCGTCGGCCGGGGTCGGGTCGGTGGTCGCGTCTTCCGGCGCCGCGGTCGTGTTCCCGTCCGGGTCGAAGTGGTCGTCCGCTTCCTGGTGCATCGCATCACGGTGAGCCGGGGAGAGGTCAAGGTGCTCGATGATCTCGTGAATGAGATTGTGCAGCTTGCTCCGCTCCGACTTTCCGGGCGCCGCTTCGGTGCTGTCCGTCATATCAGCCTGCTTCCGCTTGCTTAAGTGCCCCGGTGAACTGGTTTCCTACCGCGTTCACGTCGGAAGCGGTATTCGGCTTCGTGAGGAAAGTCGCGACCAGCGCGATAACCAGGATAAAGCCGATGATGTCTAGGAAGTCGGAAGGGTTCATCCGGCGATCTTCCCCTTAAGGCCGGTCAGCCACGCCTTCAGCATCGCGAAGGTGAGCCCGCCCAGAACGTAGGCGATGATGACCTGTAGCCAGTTGATTTCCATTTACCCTCCTACCTGGTTCCGACTTGCACGCTGACGGACCCGAACAGGTGGCGGAGGATCACCAGCAGGATCGCGGCGGCCAGCACGGTCAGCGCAAAAGCCCGGCTGATCGGGTACGTGTGAGCGGCGCCCGGTCCGGCTCCGGCCGGGGTCCGCATGTTGTACGGCATTCGCAAACCCCTTCCTAGCCGAAGATGTCGCCCTGCGGGAGAACTTCGCAAACCAGCATGACCAGCTTGGAAACGTTGGTTCCCCACGAACCGCGAAGCAGGTAGTCCTCCGACTCGATCGTCGGAAGGTAGAAGTTCACGTTTTCCGTGATGTCGCGCTGGTCAAGGAAGTACGGGATCGGGAAAACGCCCGTGTCGAGACCGTTCGCGTTGTCGTTGCCAGCGTCCGGGGTGGCGCCGGACACCTGCCCCAGCGTGGCCACGCCAGCGGTCACGGTCGTTGCGGTACCCGGGACCCCGGCGCCGTAGCCCCACACTTCCCAGATTCGCCGCGCCCAGTCGAGCGCGCTGATGTTGTCCTTCACGTCCTCATCGAGCACGATCTGAACGGGGTCCGCCCAGTTCGTCCCGGCCAGCGACGCCGCGGTCCCGGAGAAGTTCAAGCCGATGCGGACGTTCGAGCTGTTCTTCATGATCGGGAGCAGCATCCGCACGTAGTTGCCCAGCTTGCGGACCCGTGCGTCGAACTGGCCCGTGCTCATTGTAATGTTCTGCTCTGTCCACCGCTGAAGAGTGTTCATGTTCGGCGGGGTCGTCTGGACCTGCTGGCCGTTCAGAGTCTGCGGGGGCTGATCGTACGCCTCGAGCCACACTTCGACCGTGAATGTCGGGCTGGTGCCCTGACCGGCGCCGAAGACGTTCGTCAGCGTGTTGAGAACCAGATCGAGGGAGAACGGCGCCGCGGCATCCTTGTTCGGGAGCGCGCCCAGCCCGTCCCGGAGATCGAGCTCGAACGGGATCCGGAAGGCGAACGTAGCCCACGATCCGTTCACGTTGAAATTCGGATCGGCGCGGGGGTCGTTGTACTGGCGGTTCATGCCGTACTTCTGAATCATCGCGGCGTGGAACCCGGACGATGTTTGATACATCGTCTGGCCGTTCGGCTGCGTGACCTGCACGTTCGTGAAGATGTTGAACGGCGCGTCAGCCGCGGCGGTCCCCGTGATGCCGCCCGCGGCGGTCGTCGTGCAGGTCACCAGGAGCGACCGCATGTAGTCGTACGCCTTGATGTCGATCGGGCCG
>NZ_JBAURI010001297.1:0-1949 GCF_049581145.1 Bradyrhizobium sp. | reverse complement strand
AGAGGGACCAATCGCCTCACATGAGGGCGCGATTACTGCAGGCGCACAACCGCCTACCCCAGCGTAGCCGGCGTGAGCTTTGCGAGCGATCACCGAGGTGGGGCGCGCTTCTTGCCTTCGACTTTGTAGTTAGCCCGCCGCGCTCAGCTTGCTGATCGCCGCGCTGATCCCCGCCGGGTCCAGACCCTGATAGCCCATTTGCTGCCACAGGCCGCCGCTTCCTTCGATGTGCGTACCGAGGTGGTTGTACTGACCCTTGAAGCCGGCCTTGAGCAAATAGTCGCCGAAGCGGCTGCCGAGTCCCGTCTTCACGTTCCAGCCCTCGACCACCAGCACCCAGGGTGCCTTGGCGAGGGTTCGCATCATCGATTCGTCCACTACGTTGAGCGTCGACTTGTTGACGAGGCCCGCATCGACACCCTTCTCCTTGAGACCGATCACGGCATCGAGCGCGCGGTACACAGACTCCCCGTAAGTGACGACGTAACCCCCATTTTCCTTCGGCTTGCGTAGCAGATCGTCCTTGCCAGGCTCGAAGACCTTGCCCTGATAGAAAGGCTTGCCGTCTTCGCCGAGAAGGTCGGGCACCGGCGCCCGCGTGCTGAACAGGAAGCGCAGACCCGGATCGTTGAAGATGCGCTTCACACAAGCCGCGAACTGGAACTGGTCCGCCGGGAAGTACAGGCGCGTCATGTCCTCGCCATGACCGGGCTTCACGCCACCGTCCGCGAACATGCTATTGATGCCGAAGTGACAGGTGTTGTCCGCCATGTCATCGACGCCACTGTGGCTGAAGTGCGCCAGCACGTTGGAGAAGTTGAGGCGCGCCATGGTGATTTCGCTGATGCACATCTCGAGGAACGCGCTGAACGTGGCATATATGCCCTGCTTGCCGTGTGAAGAGCCAAAGCCCGCCGCAGCGGAGAAGTTGCCGCGCTCCATGATGCCGCCGCGCACGAACACTTGCGGGTACTTCTTGCGGATGTAATGCAATCCGCAGGAGCCCTCGAGGTCGTTGTCGAACACGCGCACGCTCGCCATGCGCTGGGCCTCGTCCATGCCATCGAGCATTTCGTTGATCAGCTTGCCGAAATCGTCGCGGTTCTTGCCGACGCCGGAGGAGCCGCGATACGTCAGTGGGCTTTTCTCGGGCTTGGCTGCCTTGAGCAGCGCGACGGCCTGATCGTAGCCACCGCGCTTTTCCAGGTAAGCGACGGCTACTTCGGTCTTAAGTGCATCGTGCGCGTGTGGGTTGCCCTCGGCGCCGCTGATACCAGGAGCCATCGGACGCTTGATAATGAGTGCGTGCGGCAGCTGATTGTTGAAGACACGGCACAAGTCGACGTACAGGGCGTCCAGATCCTCGCCCATGGTCGTCTCGGTTGTCAGTCCATAACCCGAAAACGTCCGCGTCAGATCGTAGCCGGCCATGTATTCCTGCGGATGCCCGGCGATGGTCACGTTGTTGTCATCGATGAGCACCTTGATGTTGAGCGCTTTGCCCACCGCGAGGCGCGCAGCTTCGGCGTCATCGCCTTCCATCTGGCTGCCGTCGGACCCGAGCAGGACCACCGCCCTGCCTGGATTTGCCATGGCAACGCCGTTGCAGAATGCCCACAGATGTCCGAGGCGACCCGAACTGAACTCGACACCCGGCGTCAGCCCCTTCTCCGGATGCCCCGGCAGTCCGCTGTTATATTCGCGGTAGTGCAGCAGCCGCTCGGCCGGCATCGCGCCGTTCAACACACTCAGAAGATATTGCGTGGCGACACGGTGCCCCGCTTCATCGTAGAAAACCGGCACGATGGGCGCGCCATTCGCGATGAAGGCACGAATGATCATGACTTCGGGGACCGTGTCATACGGACCGCCGGAATGTCCCGAGAGTCCCTTGGCCCCGGCCAACGCAGTGAAAAAAACGATGGCGTCCCGGCACAACTGGATATTGT
>NZ_JBAURI010001296.1:0-10262 GCF_049581145.1 Bradyrhizobium sp. | reverse complement strand
AGCGTATCCCGGTCACGGCCGGATGCGACAGCCAGCACGCGATGGCCGCCGGCGGCCAGCCGCGCGCTCGCTGTCGCTACATCGCAGGGATCGGGAACCAGCGAAGCGACCGCGCGCGGCGCGCCCTTGACCACGCAGAGCATTCCGAACGAGTCCTCGTATCGCGCCAGCGAATAGCGCGTGGCCGGTTCGAAGGGGACGAATTCAACGCGCCGCCGCTGACCGGCAGGGAGGCCGCGCGCTTCGGCTGCCGCCAGAATGGCCAGATCAATGGGGTCTTGAGTAGCAGGATCGCAGGCGAGCGCTGCCATGCGCAGAACTTCGTTCTCCGAGACCGAGGTGAAAGGAGTGATGGCGGCGAGCGAAAGCCGGTTCTCGGTAATCGTGCCGGTCTTGTCGGTACACAGCACGTCCATTCCGGCCGCTTCTTCGATCGCCGACAACCGGGTCACGAGCACGCCGTTGCGCACGAGTTCGGTCGATCCGAGCCCGGTCGCCAACGTGAACGTCGCCGGCAGCGCGACGGGAACGGACGCGACCAGCAGAATCAATGCGAAGGGGATCACCTCCGTGAATGGCAATCCGGCCCAGGTCGCATAAACAAGCAACACGCAGATCAGCACGGCATCGATGATGATGAGCGTCTTGACGATCGAAAAGATGGTCGTCTGCAGGTGGCTCGCCGACTTCGCGGTCCTGACCAGCTCCGCCGTCTTGCCGAAATAAGTGTGCAGGCCTGTCGCCACGACCTCGCCCGTCGCTTCTCCGCGCCTGACGACGGCGGCAGCATAGGCCAGCGCGCCGGCGCCGACGTCCACCGCGACGGACTCCCCGGTCAGAGCGGACTGGTCGAGAAGCACGTCGCCGTTGACGATCCGAATGTCGGCCGGCGAAAGATCGCCCGTCCGCAGATGGACGCAATCCCCGGCAACCAGGCCGGCGGCGGGCACCGACTGCCAGCAGCCGTCCCGCAGCACGCGCGCGCGGGTCGATAGCCGGCTGCGCAGCAGCGTCACCGCCTTGCTCGCGCGGCCTTCCTCGACAAAGCTGACGAGGGCATTGAATGCCAGCAGCGCGCCAACGATTGCGGCTTCGCCCCGCTTGTCCAAGACGATCTGGAGCACGATGGTCGCTTCAAGCATCCAGGGGACCGGTTCCCAGAACTTCTGCAACAAGGCCAGGATCGGATTCGGCCGCCGTTCCGGTATTTCGTTCGCGCCATATCGTTCGAGACGGCGTTGCGCCTCGGAGCTTGTCAAGCCCGCGGGCGCCTTCGGCGTCGACGCGCTCTGGGTCGGCTGATCCATGCTCATACTGCAGCATCTCTGATGATGCGATCAGCGTCCGGTGCACGATCGTTGCGAAGCGATGGCGGTTCCAGCGACTTGAACGAGGGCGTCTTGAGGCACGGGTTCGAGATGCACCGGCCACGATCATAGTCGCGGCCATTGCATTTGGCGATACCGGTTGGCGTCAATGACCGGCGACCTCGACCGAATCGCGTCACGCTGGCGACTCATCGCAACCGCGCGCGGCTGGGCATGACGCTCGCCTTGGCCTGATCGCTGCCGCCGTGCAGGGGTGATTGCAGGATCGTCAAGTCAACCATGCCGCTAGGGAAAGGCCGCTCAGATCGCGTTGCGCCCCGATCGAGGGATCTCGCGCCATGACTGGACCAGGCGTCCGTGACGAAACCAGGTGGCGATGTCAGCTCCACCGACAATCCTGTTCGCCGTTCAGCGGTGCCCGTACTCGGTGAAAACGTAATCTCTGTTCTGCACGATCGTGTGGCATGCGAACCCGCATCTGGCATCGTTGGCTTGCGGCGGCTCGTCATCCGGAGTGCCGGGCCTGAACGTGTCGGAAGCGGCGTCGTATTCGAACTCCGCATATCCCCATCCGCCGCTGTCGGCGAACCTCTTGCTGTCCTTCACCATGAAATCAACGTCATGCTGCGCCCCCGGCACCATGGGTTGACCTGGGTAGGCTTCCTGTTTTTTCGGGATCCAATGGATCTTCGCCATTCTGGCGCCGTCCGGGAAAGGCTTGCCGTTGCCGGGCACGTCCTCCCTGAGCGCGTCGATCATGACGGTGTTCCCCAGGATCACGGCGATCTTGCCTTCGTTCTCGCTGATGGCGATGACCGGCCAGCCTTCGTATCCTCTGAACTCGGCGAAGGCGAGCCCGCCCGGGACTTGCAGGGCGTACTTGTCCGGCGCGGAAACGGCCCTGCTGCCGCCCAGGACGGCGATCACCGCCGCAATGATCGAAGTCGCCGACAATGTAGTTCTCGTCATGACTCTCTCCCGCACTTGGCGTTTGAGAGCTAAAGATCGTTCAATGCTGGTTCTGTCGCGTTCTTGCTGTTCTGAGAAGAGATCGCGCGGCGCAGTCCGGGGATTTGGTGGCCGTCAGCCGCGCCGCGCCGCCTTGATCGCCGCGACGTCGATTTTCTTCATGCCCATCATGGCATTGAATGCGCGCTTTGCTTCATCCCCGCCGGCCGCCAGCGCCTCCATCAGCACGCGCGGCGTGATCTGCCAGGAAACGCCCCACCGGTCCTTGCACCAGCCGCACGCGCTCTCCTAGCCTCCATTGCCGACAACGGCGTGCCAGTAGCGATCGGTCTCCTGCTGGTCCTCGGTGGCGATCTGCTAGCGGAAGTTGTGTTGTGCACACGTTGCCGCACTACTGTGGTTATGGATTCCGGGCCTGCACTCCGACCGTCTGTCGCCGGCCGGAGTGCATCCCGGAATGACGAACGATGGGTCAACTCGCATAGGATCGATTTCATGGAACCGGTCGTCCAGATCGAAAACCGCAGTCGTAAGTCAGTCCTCGAGCATTGAGAGCCGGGGAGAAAATACAAGCGATGTCGTGAGCGCTCGTCGGTAGTATCAAGACGGTATCGACGGCCTCGAGGGACGACGGGTGCGGCAATCGAGCGCGGCCACGGAAATGTCCGCGGTACGTTCGCTTTGTGCCAGCAGTAGAATTCAGTCTTGGTAGAAAGCTCTCGTGCAATCTCAATCCATTCCAATCTGCCGCTTTCACGCAGACTCACTGACTTTTTATTTTCTTCCGGGTTCCACCCGTATTGGGGCTCCAACATCGCGCGGCGCGCGACTTCTGCGTGCTTTATTTTTCACTTCGCGACACTGCGCTGGCTATATTCAACTGTGTGTATTTCAAGTCCTGAATTTGGCGGCGAGTGATCCCGAGCTAATCACCCTTCGGAAAGAGACTTGCGATGCGTGGAGACAATTCCTCGTTGATTTGATATCTCGTCATTGGGCTGATAATTGCCATTATGATAGCTTGGTACGGCTTCGCTCAAAAGCTTGGCGTTGAGTTTAATGAATTGGCGAAATTTTCCGACTACCCCCTGATCAAATGCAACGTCTCAATGCGAGACGGCGAAAAAATCTACCACCTGCCATTTGATCAACAGTACGACCGCGTAACATAACTCCGAGAAATATGCTTATACAATCGCAGAAGCAGAGCGCTCAGGCTTCCGTCGAGCATGGCGTTGGCGTTCAGCCGTCTGAATGTGGGCATTGCCCTCAGTCTGGGCGACATCGCCCTTTGCAAGCCGATCTGGGGCCATATCGCCTTCGCGTCAACGAGCGACATGGACGCCTATTCGATTGTCTCGTCGATGTCGGTCATGCCTGATCTCCGCATCCGACACGATCGCCGATGGCGTATCTCCAATTCTGGTTTGAGCCAGCATCCACAGGACGCAATCGTCGCGCGGGGGGGTGATGACGTTGCCGAGCATCCGCGTTGCCGCGGCGGCGGGTCTTCGCGGCAAATGTCGTGGAGGCAAGTGTCGCGGCGGCAAGTGACTTGGTGGCAAGGGTCTTGGAGGCAAGGGTCTTGGAGGCTAGGGTCTTGGCAGGCCGGCGCAGAGCCGCTAATGGTCCGCGCCCCGCCACGGTCCGGGCTCCGCCCTCCTTTCCAGTCATCCGTCAGAGTGGTTCATGTCGAGCGCCTCGTCCGCCGTCTCGATCGGCATCGATTTCGGCACCAGCAATACGGTTGTCGCGATCGCGACCGGCGACGGCCGGGTCGAGGCCATCCGCTTCGATCATGGCGGACGGCAGCACAGCGTCTATGTGTCGGCGCTGTGCTTCTGGGAAGACCGTCCGGGCGCCGGCGCCCAGGCCGAAGGCGGTCCATGGGCGATCGAGCAGTTTCTCGAGGGGCGCCACGTCCACCGTTTCATCCAGTCGTTCAAGACCTTTGCCGCCAGCGCCAGCTTCACGACCACGCAGGTGTTCCGGCAGCGCTACCGGTTCGAGGACCTGCTCGCCGCGTTCCTGCGCACGCTGGTGCGTCATGGCAGCGACAGCTTCGGCTTCGACGCGCCGACCATCATGGTCGGGCGCCCCGTACGTTTTGCCGGCGGCAATCCCGACGACGCGTTGGCGATGCAGCGCTATCAGGCGGCGTTCGAACGGCTGGGTGCGGCTCACGCGCGCTATGTTTACGAGCCGGTGGGAGCCGCGTTCTCCTTTGCCCGCGGGCTCGATCGTGACGCCACCGTGCTGGTCGCCGATTTCGGCGGCGGCACCAGCGATTTCTCCGTGATGCGTTTCTCGCGGCAAGCCGGCGTGCTGCGCGCGGAACCGCTCGGCCACGCCGGCATCGGCATTGCCGGCGACAGCTTCGATTATCGCATCGTCGACCATGTGGTCGCGCCGCGGTTGGGCAAGGGCAGCCTCTACCGCTCATTCGACAAGGTGCTGCCGATTCCCAACCACTACTATTCCAGCCTGGCGCGCTGGCATCAGCTCGCGATGATGAAGACCAGCGGCGACCTGCGCGAGCTCCGCCAGCTCGCGCGCACCGCCTTGAAGCCGGCTCCACTCGAGGATCTCATCACCATCGTCGATCTCGACCTCGGCTTTACGCTGTATCGCGCGGTGTCCGACGCCAAGGTCGCGCTGTCGGCCCGCGACCGCGTCGACTTCCGCTTCGATGCCGGCGGCATCGACATCCGCGCGGCCATCACGCGGAAGAACTTCGAAGCCTGGATTGCCGACGATATCGCTCGCCTCGCCGCCACCATCGACAAGGTGCTGGACGAGGCCGGCATCACCGCGCGCGAGGTGGAAAAGGTATTTTTGACCGGCGGCACCTCCTTCGTCCCCGCCGTGCAGCGGCTGTTCACCGATCGCTTCGGCGCGGAACGGCTGACCTCGGCCGACCAGTTCGAGTCGATCGCCTACGGGCTCGCTCTGATCGGACACAGCCCCGACCCGGATCGCTGGACGGCGGGGCGGCAGGGGTGAGGGGGCGCGCGTGTCAACGCGCAACCCGGATTGGGGCACGTAAGGGCGGAGTCCCGGCACGGCTCGTAGGATGGGTCGAGGTGCTCCAGGAAAAGCTGGTGCGATCGGCTGGTCCAGCCAGGTAGGTGCAACCCACCGCCTGGAAACGAGTGTTGCGCGAGACCGTCGGCAACGTCGGCCGCGAAGCGTTCACAGTGGTTGCGTGGGGTGTTTGATTGAGCCTCGAAATATCCTTATGCTGGGGCGGCGTCTGTCTCTACTGCCGACCGCGATATGGGTGGCGCCGCTACGCGAGGCGCTACTCACCAAGCCGGGCTCGGAGAGCGCATCACGCGCAAAAGGATCGTATCGGAAAGCCGCGATACAGCAGACTAAAGGGGCCCCAAGGCTTGCAATTTCGATTGTGCTCAACCGCACAGCTCTGGCAAATATCTCCGGTTTCAAAGAACCCAACGAAAGGCTCTCTTGAGCTCGTGCTCGCCGTCGCGATCGTACCAGCGCCCATGAGCGAGGATTATTCGGTCCGGCTTCCATGCGAGCATTTTTGTGACGGCGTTCCTCAGCTCGCCTCGATGGCCGAAAAAGGTTAGCCCCATGTCGATGGGCGCCTTCCCGTCGGGATCCACTACGCCTCCCATCCGCAGCAATATGCGGAACCATCGTGACCGAACGCGGGACAATTCGAAGTTTTCGATGAGATCGGTTAGGAAAAGCGTCCGGCTTGGTCGATGGAAGAAGATGATCTCGGTAAAAATGCTACCAGAAGCTATGAGCTGCTCAATCGTACCTGCCCAGAACGGGGAGGGTGTGTCTTCAAGAGCCCGATGGGGAGGCAGGGTTTTCTTAGCTGTTCGGGCGAGGTCAAGCGGTGCAAAGACGGCGGCTTCTGGGAAGAGCTGGGCCCAGTCGGCAAGCCACCAGTAGTGCAACGTGTTCGGTGCCAACAGGACGCGGACGGGTCCAAGGGTTTTCACCCGCGCGACAAGTCCAGGATCGGGCGCGACCGGAGAATGAAGCCAGAGCCCGCCATCTGGCAGCCGAACTATGATCATGCGAGTGGGAAACGGTACCTTCACCCCAAAGTGGAACCAGATCTCCGAGCCGTCAACAACCCATAGGTCAGCAGCGACGAGCTTTGGGACGTTTAACGGCTCATAGAGGGCCTGCGCGGTCGAGGGCATTGGAAAACTTAACGTCTGGATCGCGCACCCCCACGGTCCACGATCATAGGGAGAACGCTCAGTTCGTGCCAATGGTTTCACGAGCGAACGCGCATGGGCCTTGGCCCGACATCTATATTGTTGTGCAGGTTTTTGGACGCCGGCATGATGAACCCTTCCACGCGCTCTGGCGGCCGGCTTCCAGAAACCTGCACAGAGACCGACCATCGGCACTTCGGTCTTTAGCTGGCCGACGCGGCCGAGACCACCGGGCACCGTATGGAAGAGCGCTGCGATGCTGCGCGTCACGCGAGCCTGCAGTTTGTTCCGTTATCACCCAAATTGATGCGCCCGACCGGGAACTTTCGCGGTGGAGGCAGGTTTTCGTCACAAAGAGTGCTCGTCATGCGCGGCATCCGCTGGCTCGCCGTCGTCCCGTTCCTCGCTCTCATCGTCGGTCCGTTCTTCGTCAACCGAGCGACTCCGCTCGTCTTCGGCCTGCCGTTCCTGCTCGCCTGGATCGTGGCGTGGATATTGCTCAGCTCCCTGATCATGGCTGTGATCTACGCGGTCGATCCGGCCAACCGGGAGGGCGAGCGATGAACGGCGCGCTGCCGTTCATCGCCGCCGCCGCGCTGTTGGCGCTCGCCCTCGGCTTTCTCGCCCGTCGCGGCAAGGACATGAACCTCGAGCAGTGGACGGTGGGCGGACGCGGCTTCGGCGCGGTCTTCGTGTTCCTGCTGCTCGCCGGAGAAATCTACACCACCTTTACCTTCCTCGGCGGCAGCGGCTACGCCTACGGCAAGGGCGCGCCGGCCTACTACATTCTCGCCTACGGCACGCTCGCCTACGTGCTCTCCTATTTCATGCTGCCGCCGATCTGGCGCTATGCCAAGGAGAACCGGCTCTACTCCCAGTCGGACTTCTTCGTTCGCAAGTACGACAGTCCGACGCTCGGCGTCATCGTCGCGCTTGTCGACATCGTGGCGCTGATTCCCTACCTCGTGCTCCAGTTCAAGGGGCTCGGCATCATCGTGGAAATCGCCGGCTATGGCGCGATCTCCTCGACGTTTGCGATCTGGATCGGTGCCGTCATCGTCGCCGCCTACGTGATGGTGTCGGGCGTGCACGGCTCGGCCTGGACCTCGGTCGCCAAGGACACCATGATCCTCGCCATCGTGGTCTTCCTCGGCATCTATCTGCCCTATCATTATTACGGCGGGCTGGTATCGATGTTCGCGGCGATCGAGCAGGCCAAGCCGGGCTTCACCGCGCTTCCGCCGCACGGCGAGAGCCTCTGGTGGTTCTCATCGACGGTGCTACTCACCGCGCTGGGCTTCTACATGTGGCCGCACTCTTTCGGCTCGATCTACACCGCCAGGAGCGCCATGGTGATCCGCAAGAACGCGATCGTGCTGCCGCTCTATCAGCTGATCCTGCTGTTCGTGTTTCTCGTCGGCTTCGCGGCGACCCTGCAGGTTCCCGGGCTCACCGGTTCGAACATCGACCTCGCGTTGTTCAAGCTGTCAGTGAAGACGTTCGATCCCTGGTTCGTCGGCGTGATCGGCGCCACCGGCGTGCTCACCGCGTTGGTGCCCGGCTCGATGATTCTGATGACCGCCGCGACCCTGATCGCCAATAACCTCTACCGGGCCGTCCATCCGTCGGCCGACGATCGGCAGGTATTGCGGCTCGCGAAACTCCTGGTGCCGCTGGTGGCGCTGGTTGCGGTTTTCTTCACCCTGAAGGGCGGGGAGACCATCGTCGCGTTGCTGCTCATGGGCTACAGCCTCGTGACCCAGCTGTTTCCCTCGCTGGTGCTCAGCCTCGGGCAGCGCAACATCGCCACGCGCGAAGGTGCCGCGGCGGGCATCATCGCCGGTGTCGCCACGGTCGCCGCCGTCAGCCTGACCGGTGCGAACTTCCACACGCTGCCGTGGCTGCCGGCCCAGATCCAGGACCTCAACATCGGCATCGTCGCGCTGGCGGTGAATTTCGTCGTGCTGATCGCAGTCAGCCTCGCGATGCGGCTCACCGCGATGCCCTCGCGCGTGGCCGCGGAGTAGATCCAACACTGGCCTCCGGAGTGCTCGACCCTGTTCGGGGCGAAGAGACCGTCGAGCTTGGCCTGCATCTCCATGTTGCGGCGAATCTGCTCTGGGGCTTCGCGCTTATCGCCGTTGGAACCAGCAGCAAGTCTGCCCTCCCGGTCGCGCGTCGGCACGTGATCCTGTGTATCGAAAGCCGGAGACCGTGGGAGCGCTCATTGCGCAGGCGAAGGGGCGTGGACTCCAGCCTCAGCGATAACTCAGCCACGGATTCTGCCGCCAGCATTCATCCGAGAGCCGATGGCGTGTTCAGCCCTTGCACAAGTCTGTAAGGGGCCTATCGCGTCGCTCCAATCACCGGCCGGCCGCTTCTGAGCTACTCCGAGCAACGGACGTTGGCGTTCGCGCTGCTTCGTCGGATAAGCGTCAAGACGCACGGCGAAGTTGTGGAAGGCCTGTGCACATGAGGCTGCGGGTGCATCGGGCACCCGGCATTCCCGCGCGGCCTCTGTTCTCGGAGGGAGCGAATTGTTCAGCACACCCCGGACATCTGCTGCCGCGGGAACATGGAGCTGCGTCAGGAGCCCGGGAAATGGGCAGATCCGGCCCATTGCGGTATTTCCCATTGTGGCGAAAACGCTCTATGGTAACCCCGGCTTTGTCATCGACAATTCCGATCAGCGATGGATATCAAGGGCTTGGGCGACAGACCCAGGCCTTTGGAGGGCGGCTTGACGCGATATATTTCGACCCGAGGCGAGGCGCCGACACTCGGCTTCTGCGACGTGATGCTGACCGGGCTGGCCCGCGACGGCGGCCTTTACGTGCCTGAAACCTGGCCGCAGCTTGCGCCCGCCGCGATCGCCGGTTTTTTCGGCCGGCCTTATTGGGAGGTCGCGGTCGACGTGATCCGGCCCTTCATCGGCGGCGAAATCTCCGATGCCGATCTCGGGGCGATGGCGAATGAGGCCTACGCCACGTTCCGGCATCCCGCGGTGGTGCCGCTCTCGCAGGTCACTCCGCATCAGTTTTTGCTCGAGCTGTTTCACGGCCCGACCCTGGCGTTCAAGGACGTCGCGATGCAGCTGATCTCGCGGCTGATGGATCATGTGCTGGCCAAGCGCGCGCAGCGCACCACCATCGTGGTCGCGACATCAGGCGACACCGGCGGCGCCGCGGTCGATGCCTTCGCCGGGCTGGAAAATGTCGATCTCATCGTGCTGTTTCCGCATGGCCGCATCTCCGAGGTGCAGCGGCGGATGATGACGACGACGGCGGCCGCCAACATTCACGCCCTCGCGGTCGAAGGAAATTTTGACGATTGCCAGGCGATCGTGAAGGCGATGTTCAACCATCACGGTTTTCGCGATGCGGTCGCGCTGTCCGGCGTCAATTCCATCAACTGGGCGCGGATCGTGGCCCAGGTGGTGTATTACTTCACCTCGGCGGTCGCGCTCGGCGCGCCGGCGCGCGCGGTGGATTTCACGGTGCCGACCGGCAATTTCGGCGATATTTTTGCCGGCTATGTCGCCAAGCGCATGGGCCTGCCGATCCGGTTCCTGCGCATCGCCGCCAATGTCAACGACATCCTGCCGCGCACGCTGAAGACCGGCATTTATGAAGTGCGCGAGGTTCACGCCACCGCCTCGCCGTCGATGGACATCCAGGTGTCCTCGAATTTCGAGCGGCTGCTGTTCGAGGCCGGCCGCCGCGATGCCGGGACGGTGCGCCGGCTGATGGCAAGCCTCAAACAG
>NZ_JBAURI010001295.1:0-7780 GCF_049581145.1 Bradyrhizobium sp. | reverse complement strand
GTCTGAAACGGCGCGTCATAGAGCTGGCGCTTGATCACCGCCATCGCGCTCGGCGACACGAAATCGGCCAGCTCGCGCGCATAGGCATAGCTCTCCTCGCGCAGCCGCTCCGGCGGGTACAGCCGATTGACCAGCCGGATACGCAGCGCCTCCTCGCTCAAGACGCGGCGCGCCGACATCAACAGATCGAGCGCATGGGCGTGGCCGACGATGCGCGGCAGCATCCAGCTGATGCCGTGCTCGGCGATCAGGCCGCGGCGCGCGAAGGCGGTGGTAAAGACGGTGTTGTCGGCGGCAAAACGAAGGTCGCAATACAGCGCATGCACCAGGCCGATGCCGGCGGTCGCGCCGTTCAGCATGGCGATGACGGGCTTTCCGATCGACGGATAATAGCCGTGACGCGTCTGCCAGTCGCCCCGCCGGTTCATGTCGAACGGCGGAAGATTTTCCGCGCGCCTGATATCGGCGGGATCGAGCCCCTTCAGCGCATCCATGTCGGCGCCGGCGCAGAACGCGCGCCCGGCCCCGGTCAGCACGATGACGCGGACATTGTCGTCGGAGGCGGCCTGCTCCATGGCCGCACGAACATCACGCTCCATCACCGGCGTCCATGCATTCATCCGGTCCGGACGGTTGAGCGTGATGGTGGCGATCTTCTCGCTCACCTCGTAGAGGATTTGCTGATAGGTCATCGCGCGCTCCGTGTGCTGCCCGGCTTGTCGCGGGCTGGGCAACCGATCCTATCACATCGCTAGACTTGAAAAGCCGCCGGCAGCCGTCTTGCGGCCCGCCCCGACTGAAAACTATTCGGCCGCCTGCGCCATCGGCACCGGCTTGCGCGCGAGCCAGTCGGCCATGAAATGCCCAAGCCAGGCTCGCTCGGCCGCGTCATGCACTGCGCGATCGGAGAAATGCTGGTGGCGCGGACGCGCGCCGGGCAGGTCGAGCCGTGCGTGGCCGCGCGTGGTCCAGCGACACATCATCGCGTAGGTCACGTCGGGATGAAACTGGAAGCCGAACGCATGGCCGCACTGAAACGCCTGGATCGGGAAGTCGCTGCCCTCCGCCAACAGGTCGGCGCCGCGCGGCAGCTCGAATCCCTCGCGGTGCCAATGATAGACATGGTCCGGCCAAGCCGGGCAGAGTTTGAGCCCTGCGTTGGTCGGACGGATCGGGTAGTAGCCGATCTGCGTCAGGCCTTCCGGATGCGGCGCGACGCGGGCGCCAAGCTGCATCGCCAGCATCTGGGCGCCGAGGCATATGCCCAAAAACGGCCGCTGCTCGTTCAAGGGCACGCTGATCCAGTCGATCTCGCGGCGGACATAGTCGTCGGGATCATTAGCGCTCATCGGGCCGCCGAAAATGACGGCACCGGCGTGCTCATCCAATGTCCCGGGCAAGGGATCGCCGAAGCGCGGCCGGCGGATATCAAGGGGATGTCCGAGCGCGCGCAAGGCATTGCCGACGCGCCCAGGGGTGGAGGTCTCCTGATGCAGCACGATCAGGACGGGGCGTAACGGCATCGCTGCAGCCTTGGCCTCAGCAGCCGTCCCATCGGCAGCCAGCCCATCGGGAGCCTTGGCATCGGCCGCTGGCTGCAGCCGGATCGATCGGTTTTGCCTGGTCATCGAGCCGCGATCATAGCTAAGCAAAGGTTAACACCGCGTGAGCGCAACATGGAGTAAGCAAATGCCGGGCCAGAAAGCGGCCCAACACCGGGCTATTACGGATCACGCGGAAACTTGTTACCTGGACGCGATCAGTCCGGAAAATCGGTCCTGGCTGCGGGCTCCAAGCGCGGCGCAGGCCGTCCCGGATCATGCTTTCAGCGCTTGCGGAGCTGAAAGCGGCCGACCGCCGAGAGGATGAAGCCGCGCGGAAAGAACCGCAGCATCGTCGGCACCAATTTGATGCCGAAACCTGGCAGTACCGCGCGCTTGTTGGCCATCAATCCGCGATAGGCCTCTCGCGCGACCCCGGCCGGCGAGACGTTGAGGATCGCCGAATCGAATCCAGGCCTCAAGCCGGCGCGGGTCTGGAATTCGGTCGGCACCGGACCGGGGCAGACCAGGCTGACACGCACCCCGAGCGGTGCCAACTCCTGCCGCAGCGCCTCGGTGAACGACAGCACATAGGCTTTGGACGCATAATAAACCGCCATGCCCGGCCCAGGCAGGAAGCCGGCGACGGAACCGACGTTGAGAATGCCGCCGCGATGTTTGATCAGGCTGTCGGAAAATCGCAACGACAGATCGGTCAAGGCGCGGACGTTGAGATCGATGATCCCGAGCTGCTCGGCACGGGACAGGTTGACGGCATTGCCGAACAGGCCGAAGCCGGCATTGTTGACCACATACTCGACGTCCGCACCGGCTTCGATCAGCGCCGCGGCGATCTTGTCGCAGCCGTCGGAGGTTTCGAGATCGCAGGGGATCACGATCGGCGCCGGACCGCCGGCGGCGGTGATTTCGCTGGCCAGCGACGCCAAGCGGTCGGCGCGGCGCGCCACCAGGGCCAGGCGGTGACCGTTGGCCGCGAAAATGCGCGCGAGTTCGGCGCCTATCCCGCCTGAGGCTCCGGTAATCAGCGTCACACGCTCGGTCACGATCCATCCTCTTTGAATGGCAGCTTGTATCGATGGCACGCGGACGGAAGCATAGGGAGGTTGTCGGATGCAAGCCGCCCGGCGCACCTAGCGACGGGTGCCCGGGGGCGGCCAAGGCGATAAGTGCCCCCGCGGGCTCACTTTCCAGAGCGCGCGCAGACCGCGGCGACATTAAAGTTTCGTCATCTCGACAGCCGCTGAGCCGCGATGGCGGCGTCGCAATTCGGTTGTGTCAATGGCCGGCGACGGCGACCGACCGCATCGCAGCAACGCGATGCTTGAGCTCGATCCGGTCGCGCGACGACACCCCGAGCAGATCGGCGGCACGCCACACCACATTATCCTCGAACTCGCTGACCTGGCCGTCGGCATAGACCAGCTCCCACATCATCTCGACGATACGCAGCCTGCCGGCATCATCGACCGAACGCATGATGACGCTGGTGAAATGATAGAGATCGACCGCCTCGCCTTCGACCAGGGTAGCCGATGCGATCAGATGATCTGCGCTGCCGCGGTCGAGCCCGAACCGGCTTTCGATCAGACTGTGCAGCTTGCGCCGCTCGGCCTCGTTGGGCTGGCCGTCGAGCGAGATGACATGAATCAGCAGAGCGGTCGCCGCCAGCTGATAGCCGGTATCGTCGAACGCCCGCTCGCCATGCGCATGGGGTGAGACGACATCGGCGATGAATTGGCGCAGTCCATTCAGCATGGGGTTTATCGCGGCCCGGGTTTTACCGCCGGCACGGCGGTCACGACGATCAACATGAATTGAAAGAACAACCGCCGCAATCGAGAGCCGTTCCCGGGCCGCGGATTATGTTTCGGCAATCTGGCTCTCCTCCTCCGGCCGTCGCCCCGGAATCTCGAGCTTCCAGGTCCGCTCGCGCCCCGGAATGCCCCCAGGCGAAATCTCACGGTATCTCGTACACCACCATCTTGTCGGCGATGCCGCGCAGCGCCGCCTGTTTCTGGATCGGCTTGAGCGCCTCCTTCTCCAGGATCGTGGCAACGCCGGGCGAGTCGATCACCGGGCCGGTAATGTGGATTTCCTGCGAGGTCGAGAGGCTCTGCACCCGGGCAGCGATATTGACGGTCTGGCCGAAGTAATCCTGCCGCTCGTTCAACATCACCGCCAGGCACGGCCCTTCATGGATGCCGATCTTGACGACGAGATCGGCAGTGCCGCGCTCGGAATTGAGCTTGTCCATCGCGGTGCGCATCCGCAGTCCCGCCAACAGCGCGTGTTCGGGACGAATGAAGGTCGCCATCACGGCATCGCCGATGGTCTTCAACACCGCGCCTTGTTCGGAGGCGATGATTTCCAGAAGTTCGCGGAAATGCGCCCGCACCAGATCGAACGCCGCGAGATCGCCGACCCGCTCATAGAGCGCGGTCGAGCCCTTCAGATCGGTAAACAGGAAGGTCAGCGAGGTGATCTTCAGCCGCTGGTCGATGTTGAGATTGTCAGCCTTGAACACGTCGCGGAAGGTCTGGTTGGACAGCATCCGTTTGGCGGTCAGGAACGGCCGGCGTTTGCCGAGCAGCTCATGCAGCGCGTGGTCGGCGATGAAGACGGTGGGCAGCGTACGCACGCCGGCCTGATTGTCGAGCACGAGCCGCAACGGGCCCGGCCGCATGGTGGTCGACCCGGTCGGCGGATGCGCCTTGTTATAGATCAGCCCGAGCTGCTGACGTTCCGTGGTCGGTTCGCCCTGCACGTCGATGAAATGCGCCGAATGTGTCACCGGCTCGAACACGATGATGAATTGCGGCGGCAGCTGCAGCGATAGCACCGCTTTTTCACCGGCGGGCAGCTCCAGCGCGTCCAGCGTGACCTCCTCGGTCAGCGAGGCGAACGAACTCTCGTCGAGCTCGATGCCCGAGCTCCAGAAGATCTGCTTGTAATAGTCCCACAGCGGCAGCGTCGTGGGATCGTGGGCGGCGATCCGCCTGATATTGGAGCTGACGGTGAAGGCCACCTCGACCTGCTCGTCGACCGACGGCTGATAACCGCAGGCGCACAAGCCGCAATGATAGTCGTCGGGACGCAGCGATTTCAGCGTGTCATGCGCATCCAGCACGCCGCTGCAGCCGGGGCAGAGCACATTCCAGGACAGATCGAACAGGCCGAGCCGCGCGGCATGCAGGAAGCCTGAAATGACCTTTTCCTCGTCGAAGCCCGTCCGCTTCGAGAAGTCCAGCGTGTTGATTCGATTGAGCTCATGGTCTTTGCCGTCGGCGATCAGCCGCGCAATCGCATCCGCAACCGCGGGATCGGCGGTCTGTTTCAAAACCGAGAATTGCGCCTGGGTGTCGCTCATGGCTCACCCCTAGATGGGATCGCAGGCGTGCCAGACAATGCCGTCAACGCGGCGTGATGGAAAACATCGGCGAATGGTCCGGCTGCGTCGTCACCACGCCGACCGGGATCACCGGCGATTTGTCGCGCAGTTCGATGCGGAAGGCGCCGATCAGCTTGGCCAGCGCCAGGGTTGCTTCGACCAGGGCGAAATGCGCCCCGATGCAGACCCGCGCGCCGACGCCGAACGGCAGATAGGCAAACCGGTCGGGCGGCGGCGCCGGCGGCAGGAAACGCTGTGGAATGAACGCGCCGGGATCGCGCCAGAGCTTTTCATGTCGGTGCAGCAGCCAGGGCGCGATCAGGATCACGTCATTGGGTTTGACCGCAAGGCCTGAGATGCTGTCGGCGGCCCGCGCGGAGCGTGCGATGAGGAAGGCCGGCGGATAGAGCCGCATCGTCTCGTCAATCACGGCGCGGGTCATTCTCAGCTGCTCGAGATCGGGCGTCGTGCCCGGGGCGAGATCGCGGACCTCGCTTGCCACCTTCTCCTGGGTCACGGGATCGAGCGCCAGCAGGTACAGCGCCCAGAACAGCGCGGTCGCCGTGGTCTCGTGACCGGCCAGGATCATGGTCGCCACCTCGTCGCCGAGCTGCGCGTCGGTGAAGGCGTCGCCGGTTTCGGGATCGCGCGCGTCGCCCATCAGGTCGAACAGATCGCGCGGCGGAGCGCCGTCCTTTTTGCCGGCGGCGCGACGCTCGGCCATCAATGTCGCCACGAACGCCGTCCACCGTTTGCGGAAACGGGCGCGGGAAAAATCCTGCGGGCTCGGCCACGACAGCGGCAGCACCAGATCGAGGAAGTGCGGCCGCGCCAGCCGCTCGCCATATTCGACGACGAAGTCGCGCAGCGCCGGCCCATGCCGGTCCATCGCAAACGAGAACATCGTGCGGCCGGCGATCTCGAGCGTCATGTGCTGCATGGCCTCGCGCAGATCGACCGGTCGGCCGCAATTCGTGCGAAGCTTGGTGATGGTCTCGTCGGTGGCCGCGATCATGGCCGGAACGAGGGTCGAGACCGCGCGCGGCGTGAACGCCGGCGCCAAGGTGCGGCGCTGGTGCCTCCAGGCCCTGCCCTCGGCGATCAACAGCCCCTCACCCAGTACCGGGCGCAGCACGCGAAAGGTCGCCGGCGTGCGCGTGTAGTTCTCATAATTGTCGACCAGGACGTGGCGGATCGCATCCGGCGTGTTCAGGATGAAGCTGCTGCGGCCCAGGAAACGCCCGCGGACGATATCGTCCTCATAGGCGCATTGCCGCCAGGCGCCGAGCGCGCTGACGCGCATCGCCTTCATCCAGCCCAGCGTGGTCAGGTTGTCGGGAGCGCGCGGCGGTGTGGGCGGCACCAGGCGGCCGGTGGCCGGCATCTCCAAAGCGTCCGAATCCAAGGCTGTTGGATCCGCGGCTTTTGGATCCAAGGCTTGCACGCCAAAGGCTTCGGCTATGCTCATTCAACAGCCTCGCTATTTGCAACGACGATGCCCATGACAGCTAGTCAGTCACTTCGGCGACCGCAATCCTGTAGCCGGAAAGGTGCCGGAGAAACGGGACAGCGGGGGCGGCGATCCTTCTCCTGGGCGAACAAGGCGGGCCCGTGACGGCCGATGTCCGCGGCCGAGGGCCGCAGGCGTCGTCACCGGGCGGCCGGCGCACCGAATGGCAGCGCCGCCCTGGACATCACAACACACACGACATGACGTGATCTCTCATGTTTCCAGTATTTTACCGGAATGACCTGGCCGCCTTCGCGTCCGCTTGAGCACTGGACAGGAAGGGACTTTGGCGGGCATCACTTTGAGCCCCGATGAGGGGAATCACTGGGATCGCAGGGCGGACGGAACCCGATCATGACCGAACCGGCAAAACGGCCCATGCTGAGCGCCGACGGGATCGCGGCCCCTTTGCGGTATTCGGTGTTCCGCCGCATCTGGCTGGCGAGCCTGCTATCCAATCTCGGGCTGTTGATCCAGGCGGTCGGCGCCGCCTGGGCGATGACGCAGATGACGTCGTCGGCCGACAAGGTGGCGCTGGTGCAGACTGCCCTCATGCTGCCAGTGATGCTGATCTCGATGCCGGCCGGCGCCATCGCCGACATGCATGACCGCCGCATCGTGGCGCTGCTCTCGCTCTTGATCGCGCTGTCGGGCGCGACCGCGTTGACCGTGCTGGCCTGGTTCGGCCTGGTCACGCCGCAGACCCTGCTGGCGCTGTGTTTCGTGGTCGGCAGCGGCATGGCGCTGTTCGGGCCGGCCTGGCAATCCTCGGTCAGCGAGCAGGTGCCGGCGGAAACGCTGCCCTCGGCGGTCGCGCTGAACGGCATCAGCTACAACATCGCGCGCAGCTTTGGCCCGGCGATCGGCGGTATCGTGGTCGCCTCCGCCGGCGCCGTCGCGGCCTTCGCCGCCAACGCCCTATTGTATCTGCCGCTGCTGGTCGTGCTGTTTCTCTGGAACCGGGTCAGCGAACCGTCGCGCCTGCCGCGCGAGCGGCTCGACCGTGCCATCGTCTCCGGCGTGCGCTATCTCACCAATTCGCCGCCGATCAAGATCGTGCTGACGCGCACGCTGGTCACCGGGCTGATCGGCGGCTCCGTCTCGGCGCTGATGCCCCTGGTGGCGCGCGATCTCCTGCATGGCGGCGCGCAGACCTACGGCATCATGCTCGGCGCCTTCGGCATGGGCGCGGTGGTCGGCGCGCTCAACATCGGCGAAGTGCGCAAACGCTTAGGGGGCGAGGCCGCGATCCGTGCCTGTGCGATCTCGATGGGCGGCTCCATCGCCGCGGTGGCGCTGAGCCATCAGCGGGTCCTGACG
>NZ_JBAURI010001294.1:0-12900 GCF_049581145.1 Bradyrhizobium sp. | reverse complement strand
GTCAATGACGGCGAGACGGAAGCCGCGGTACGCAGCAGGCCATAGACCGTCCAGGGTTGGCGTCCAACTTCGGTGACTGTCCAGCCGGCGATGACGGCGATGAACCCGATCGGAGCGGCGAGCTCGCACAGCAGCAGAAACAGCGGCGTGTCGGTGAGCCGGCCGCGCCAGCGCAGCCAGCCGCCGAGCAGCACGATCGCGAGCATGAGCATGGCGCATCCGACCATGATGCGGAAGGCAAAGAACGGTATCGCCACCGGCGGTCGCTGATCGGCGGGGAAATCCTTGAGACCCTTGATTTCGCCATCGAGTTCGTGGGTCAGGATCAGGCTTCCCAGCCCCGGAATCTCGATCGCGGCACGATTGCTCTCGGTCTTTTCGTCGGGGATGGCGAACAGCGTCAAGGGCACAATCCGGCCGGTCTCCCAGCGCGCCTCGATCGCGGCGAGCTTTGCGGGCTGGTACTGCAGCGTGTTGAGACCCTGATGGTCGCCGAGAAAGAACTGCAGCGGCACCAGGACGGTCAGCAGCCACAACGCCATCGACATCATGGTGCGGCCTTCCTCGGCAGACTTCCCGCGCCGAAGCAGATAGCAGCCGACGCCGAGCACGACAAAGCCGGTGGTAATGAAGAATGCGACCACGGTGTGCGCCAGCCGGGACGGGAAGGACGGATTGAAGACGACCTGCAGCCAGTCGACTGGAATGAAGCGGCCGTCGACGATTTGATAGCCGGCCGGAGTCTGCATCCAGCTGTTGGCCGATAGAATCCAGAACGACGAGAACAACGTCCCTATCGCCACCATCAGCGCGGCAAAAAAATGAGCCCAGCGCGGTACCAGCTTTCGTCCGAACAACAGGACGCCGAGAAACGCCGCCTCGAGAAAAAACGCCATCAGGCCTTCATAGGCAAACAGCGGCGACAGAACGTTCGAGACCGCATCCGCGTAGCGGCTCCAATTGGTGCCGAACTGGAACGGCATCACAACGCCGGTGACCACCCCCATGCCGAAGGCGATCGAGAAGATCCTGATCCAGAACATGGAGACCCGAAGATAAACGCCGCGCCCGGTCGCGAGATGGAACCCTTCGAGGACGGCGATGAAAGCCGCAGCGCCGACGGTGAATGCCGGCAGCAGAATATGCCAGCCAATCACCCAGGCGAACTGCAATCGCGAGAGCAAAACCGGATCCAAACCCATCTTTGTCACTCCGCGCAGCTATTTTTGATTTTCCCTTTGAGCTAGAGCGCTCTCGACGATCGTGCCAGTCGTCGCCTGGTATTGCCCGCTTATACCTTGATATTATTGGCTTCCCCTAAGGGTTGTATGGCTCGGCACGCTGGTGGCTTGCAGGATAGCGTTGGGATTCGTTGGAGGAGGAATGAGAAAATGTGTGAGCTATCCTCATCGCGGAGCCGGCGGTTGCTCGCAACAGCGGGTCCCGCGCCAGCGTGCGAATGTTCGCGTTCGCTACCCGCTGGTACTTGCCTCGGCGCAGACCGACGCGCACCTCGACCTGGCATCGACGGATTAGCCTTGTCGTGTTCCGGGGCACCTCCCTCAGTTCGGCGCCCGGCGCCTCGAAATCGCCTACAACCAGACGGAGGGCCGCCGCGACGTCCTTCAGGATCGCAGGATCTTCATCGGCTACGGTTGCCGCTGTCCCGATCGCAAACCGGCCGCGCCCACAGGGCGAACCTCCGCGAGAGCGCCGGGTGTCGCCGCCAGGCTGATCCGCCAATAACGCGCGAGCGTCTCGACATGGCGCGCGCGCATGTTGCGGAACACCGCATAGAGGCCCGGCGGATTGATGCCGGTCGCGGCAGAACTCCTGTCCACGGAAGGACCGCAGTCGGCGGGATTGCGGGAGGCCTCTGCTGCCCGCGTGACCGGCGCCCGTGCTTCATGGCTCCGCTGCCGCGCTCGAGGCGCCGGAAAGCGTACAACATACGATTGAGCTGAGGGCTTGCGATGTCGCTCAATTTTTCGCAACTCGCCGGCTTGGCTGGCGACTGCAGGAAGTCCCGCAAGAGCGAGTCGGCGAGGCAATTGGTGAGCGCCGATGCGACGCGAACGGTCGAGGGCGACGGTTCTGAGCATGACGGCTCCGAACGTGACGATTTCATTGGAATCGCTGAAACCGGCTCTCCCCGTCGAGAGCAATCGCCCGGGCAGGAATCACAATTTGCAGGCAGCGCCAGGATTTCGACGGGATTGGCAGACCCAGCGGTGGAGAGGCAATTCGATCGCGTCGTCGATGGCCCGGCACCCGCCCGCGTGGCCGTGATGCCCCGAAGCAGCGTCAGGGAGCGGCTGCGCCGGCCTCTGATGCTTGCACTGCCGATCGTGCTGGCTGCGTTCGGCGCGGTCTATTACCTCGTCGAGGAGCCTTACGTCTCGACCAATGATGCGTTCATTCGCGCGGCGAAAATAACTCTCAACGCCCGGGTGGCCGGCCAGGCGGTCGAAATCGCCGTTCGCGACAATCAGCACGTCCTGCAGGGACAAGTCCTGTTTCGAATTGATCCGGAGCCCTACCAGATTGCGGTGGATATGGCCGAGGCGCGGCTCGCCAGCGCGCGCCTCCAGATCGGCGGGCTCAAGACGACCTACCGCCAGCAACAGGCCGAACTCGAATCGGCCAAGGATTCGGCCGCTTATGACGAGCGCGAGTATTACCGCAAGAAAGCGCTGGTTGCCGACGATTTCACCCCGCGTGAGGTCTATGACCAGACCGAGACGGCTCTGAAGGTGGCCCGCCAGAATGTCGCATCGATCGAACAGCAGATCGCCAACACCGTCGTTGCGCTGAACGGGGATCCAAATATCGAGGTCGATCGCCACCCGACGGTCCGTGCGGCCAAGGCTCAGCTCGACCGCGCCCGGCTCGACCTCTCTTACGCGACTGTAACCGCGCCCGATGACGGTATCGTGGCCAGGGTCGACGACCTCCAGGTCGGCAACTTCGTCAATCCGGGCACCGCCGTGTTCTCGCTGCTGTCGAGCCGACGCATCTGGATCGAGGCGAATTTCCGCGAAACCGGCCTGACTTACATGCGTCCAGGTCAACCGGCGACGATCGACGTGGACGCCTATCCCGATCACACATTCAAGGCGCACGTCGTCAGCATGAGCCCGGGCACCGGATCGGATTTCGCGGTGCTGCCGCCCGAAAACGCGACCGGCAATTGGGTCAAGGTTGTCCAGCGTCTGCCGGTACGCCTCGAGCTCGACGAGATCGACCCGAACCGGCCGTTGTTCTCGGGCATGAGCGTCACCGCGCGAGTCGACACCGGCCATCGCCTCAGCTGGCGCGATCTGTTTCATCTCCATCACGCACGCGCGATGGAGGTCAAGTGAGCGCCGCCGTCGCATCGAGCCGTGCGGCCTGCGGCCATCGCGCCATCATCGTGGCAGCGCTGATGGCGACCTATATGGAGGCGCTGAACATCTCGATCCCGAATGCGGCCCTGCCACATATCCAGGGCACGCTATCGATGGCCGACGACGAGGTGGGCTGGGCGTTTACCTCCTATATCGCGGCCAACGCCGTCGTGATGCCGATGGCGCGCTGGCTCGCGGGACGCTATGGCCGGAAGACGATCTATCAGCTGTCCCTTGCCGTCTTCGCGCTCGCCCTCATCCTCGACACGCTCGCGACCAGTCCGATCCAGTTCGTGCTCGCCCGGATCGTCCAGGGGGCCGCGAGCGGACCGCTCGCTGTTCTGTCGCTGGCGATCCTGCTTGATGTGCTGCCGCCGGCGCGCCATGCGCGGATCAGCTTGGCGTGGTCGGCGTGCCTCCTGCTCGGCATCAGCACCGGCCCGAGCATCGGCGGCTGGCTCAGCGAATATCACGGTTGGCCCTCGATCTTCTATTTCAGCCTGCCGATGACGGGCTTCATCTTCCTGGCGATGGCGCTCTCGCTGCCCGAGAAGAGCGCCAAACAGAACCCACCCTTCGACTTCTTCGGCCTTGCGACCTTCGCGCTCGGCTTGACCGGCCTGCAGATGCTGCTCGACCGCGGCGAGCGCCTGGAATGGTTCGCCTCGCCGGAAATCTGGGCCGAAGCGGCCGGCTCGGTCCTGGGATTCTATCTCTTTATCGTGCACGTCCTGACGACCGACCTGCATTATCTCGACAAGGCGCTGTTCAGGGATCGCAATTTCGTGCTTTCGACGATCATGGTCTTCGCCGCTGGCTTCGTCCTGCTGCCGACCTTGGCGTTGACCGCGCCGATGCTGGAGGAACTGCTCAATTATCCCGTCGACACCGCCGGCTACATGACCATGCCGCGCGGCGTCACCCTGGTGGGGGTGCTGGTGCTGATGAGCTTGGTTCCGGAACGCATCGACAACCGGCTGTTCGTGATCGGTGGGATGGGGCTCGTGGTCTATGCCCATTGGCGCATGCTCGGCTATTCCCCCGCGATGGATGGGTGGCCAGTGGTCGCCGCGATCCTGTTGCAGGGCGCCGGTCTCGGCGCATTGCTTCCCGCACTCGCCAAGGCGGCGTTCGGCACGCTCGATCCGAAATTCCGCCCCGAAGGCACCGCCCTCTTCAACCTGTCGCGCGTCTATGGAAGCACGATCGGCATCGCGGTCGTCCAGATCTTCTTCTACAACAACACCCAGGCCATGCATCTTGCGCTGGCAAAGGACCTCGCGCCGTACCGCGCCGCCGCGCATGTCGGGGGATCGATCGGCAAGCCAAGCCTTGCCATGCTCAACGACATGGTCACCCAGCAAGCCGCGGTCGTTGCCATCATCGACCAGTTCAAGATCCTGATGTTCGCCATGCTGATCGTGAGCCCGCTGGTGCTTTTTCTCCGCAAGCCGCAGCTGGCCAGTTGATGCCCATGGACCACCACGCGAGGCGCGTCCGTCGAAGCCGTGTGCCATTTCGGCAGTTGGAGAAGTTGAACAAGGGAGTATGACATGGCGACGGCCGATACACTTCGCTATACGAGGATTGATCTTGCCCACGGATCAGGTCGGCTCCCTGCTGTCGGCTTTGGCACGCTGATTCCGGATCCTGTCGCAGCCAGGCTGGCGACCACGACCGCCTTGGACGTGGGATTCCGGCATCTCGATTGTGCGGAGCGCTACCGCAATGAAGCGGCGGTTGGCGAAGCGATCCAGGACGGGTTCAAGGCGGGGACGCTGCAGCGGGAAGATCTGTTCGTGACCACCAAGCTCTGGAACAGCAATCATCGTCCGGAGCGGGTCAAGGCCGCCTTCGACGCAAGCCGCCGGCGACTTCAGCTCGATTATGTCGATTGCTATCTGATCCATACGCCCTTCGCCTTTCGACCCGGCGACGAGCAGGACCCGAGGGACGCGCACGGCCGGGTGATCTACGACGAGGGCGTCACGCTCCTAGACACATGGCGCGCGCTGGAGCACCTGGTGGACGACGGTCATTGCAGGTCGATCGGCGTATCGGACATTACCTTGGAGAAGCTGCGCGAGATCGTTGCGGCAGCGCGGATCAAGCCCGCGGTGGTGCAGGTCGAATCGCATCCGTATCTGCCGGAATGGGACCTGCTCGAGTTCTGTCAGGAGCAAGGGATCGTCCTGCTGGCGTTTGCGGCGCTAGGACATGCGATGGAGCCAAGTGTCGTCAACGATCCCATAATCTCAGCCATCGCACAGCGTGTGCACAAGACGCCGGCGCAAGTGGCCTTAGCCTGGGCGGTCCAGCGCGGCACCGCGTTCCTGACCACCTCGACCAAGCCTCAGCGGATCCAGGAGAACTTTGACATTTCGACTCTGCCGGAAGACGCGATGCGGGAGATTCGCCAGCGCATCACCACGAATGTCCGGTTCAACGCGGTGGTCGAGACCGGCGTGCCCGGATTTATTCCGCGAGCCCGTTGAACCATGGCTAGCCGACAGATTCCGTAAAAGTCGTCATCCAGCACGGCATTCCGTCTCTCTGCGTGCGCGGCTGTCGGATGCAGATGGCGGTCGGCGATGTCCGGCGGAAGGACCAAGACATCTGTCCTCTTCAACCTGGCCTCCGTCCTCGATCCCTGAGATAGACGCGGGCGGCGCTGCCGCCAAAGACAGCGGCCCTGTCGAACGGCGAGAGATCAGCCAGCAAGGTCTCGGCGGCAGCGAACCATGCGGCATAGCCGCCCGCCAGATCGACGACGGGCCAATCGCTGCCCCACAGCAGGCGCTGTGGCCCGAAGCAGGTCACGACATGATCCACAGCCTGGCGCAGATCGGCGATCTGCCAATCCGGCGCGGCCTCCGTCACCAGTCCGGATAGCTTGCAAACGATGTTGGGGTGTTGCGCAAGCAGCGCGATATCGCGGCGCCAAGTCCTGATCTCACACGCAGCGATCTCGCCGGTCGCAAGCCGCGGCTTGGCGCAATGATCGAGCACGAATGTGAGATCGGGATGGCGGCCGATCACGTGCAAAAGCCGCGGCAAATGGCGCGGCAGCAGCAGCGCGTCGAACACCAGGCCGTGTCGTGCCATCGCCGTCAGCGGCCGCACCAATGCCGGATTGAGCAGCCAATCGTCATCGGCAATGTCCTGCACCATGGGCCGCAGCCCGACCAGCAGGTTCCGCGCCGCCAGCGCGTCGATGCGCGCGACAGCGTCCGCCGCGTCGAAATCGGTCCAGCCGACCACGCCGCGCACGACCTCCGTGCTGTCGGCGATATCGAGCAGAAACATCGTCTCGGCCTCGGTCGGCGCGGCCTGCACCAGAATGGTGCCATCGATGCTGGCGGCAGCGAGATGTGGCGCCAGATCCTGCAGCTGGAAGTCGCGATAGATCGGCGCCAGAGCGCGCGTCAGCCAGCCATAGTCGCCTCGCGCCAGAGTCCAGAGATGATGATGCGCATCGATCCGCATCGGCGCAGCTAATTCGGGACAGGCGCATCGGCATCAAGCAGATGCTCGGCCTTCAGATCGCTCCAGAGTGCGGCCGGCACCTTGGTGGCGAGTGCAGCGACGTTGCGTTCGACCTCGACCGGGGTTTGCGCCCCCAGCACGAGGCTGACGACGGCCGGATGGCCCAGCGCGAAATGCAGCGCCGCGGTCGGCAAGGCAACGCCATGGGCGCGACAGACGCGTTCGATATCCGCCACCCTTGCCAGGATGGCAGACGGCGCGTCCTGATAGTTGTATTTGGCGCCGGCAACGGCGCCGGTGGCCAGAATGCCCGAATTGAAGACGCCGCCGAGCAGGACGCCGATGCCCTGTCGCTCGGCCAGCGGCAGGAATTGCGCCAGCGCCGGCTGCTCCAGCAGCGAATAGCGCCCGGCGAGCAGCATGGTGTCGAACGATCCGGCCTGCGCGAAACGCACGCACATCTCGGCCTCGTTCACGCCGATCCCGATGCCGGCAACCACGCCCTCGCCGCGAAGCCGGTCGAGCGCCACATAGGCGCCAGCCATCGCCTCGCGAAACCGCTCCTCGATCCCTTCGGCGCCGTGGGTCCAGACATCGACGTCATGGATCAGCAGCAGGTCGAGCCGGTCGGTCCCGAGCCGCAGCAGCGACTGCTCCACCGAGCGCATGGTGCCATCATAGGAATAGTCGACCACCGCGCGGTGCGGCTGGCCGCCGACAAAGCCTGAACCGTCGTCCGGCCTTTGAAACGGATCCATCCAGCGCCCGACCTTGGTACAGAGCACGATGTCCCGCCGCGGCACGCGCCTGATCGCCGTCCCGCAGCGATGTTCCGCCAGTCCGCGCCCATAGAGCGGTGAGGTGTCGAGCAGATTGACGCCGAGATCGAAGGCCCGCTGCACCGCGGCGATCGCCAGACCGTCGTCCAACCGGGCGTAGAGATCGCCGAGCGGCGCGGTTCCGAATCCGAGAACCGAGACGTCGAGCCCGGTCCGGCCAAGCACGCGACGCGGAATTGCAGGCGCCGGAATCATCGCTACCCCCGAGTTGATGGCTCTTTTGACAGGAAAGCCTGGCCATGAACTCTGAACCCAGGTCTGCCTGGTAGCAAGTCATCAGGACTCATGCGGTCACAAATCAATAACGACGTCGCCCTCGGGTCGCGCGCAGCAGATCAGCAGATTGCCGTCCGCCGGGGCGTCGACCGGGTCGGGGCGGTAGCCGATCCTGCCCGCCACGAGGCCGCTCTCGCAGGTGTGGCAGACCCCGGTCCGGCACGCCCACCGCACCGGCACGTCGCACGCCTCGGCCAGCTCGAGCAGGCTCTGGAACGATGAGCCCCAGCGGACATTGAGACCGCTGCGGGCAAACGACACCGTTGGTCCCAAGCCGGCCGCACCTGCCGGCAGATGCGGCGGCGGGCGCGGCGAAGCCGCAATGCCTGGCGTTCTGGATGGTCCGGCGCCGAACATCTCGGTATGGATGCGATCCGGCGCGACGCCCAATTCGGCGAGGCCGGCACTCAGATCGCCCATGAAGCCCGGCGGTCCGCAAATATAGAAATCACCGTTGCGTGGTACGTCGAGCTCCCGCAGCACGCGCGCGTTCAGGCGCCCGGCAGCGTCGAAATCGACATTGGGCCGATCCTGCGGACCGGGCGAGCTGTAGCAGATGTGGCTATGGCAGTGGACCAAGGCTTCGAGTAGTCCACGCACCTCCGCGGCAAACGGATGGTCGCGGCCGCTGCGGGTTCCGTAGAGCCACCAGATGTCCCTCGTCGACGCTTTCGCCGCCAGCGCATGCAGCATCGCCAGCACCGGCGTCACTCCGATTCCGGCGCTCAACAGCACGACAGGCGTGTCGCCGGGCTGCAGCGTGAAACTGCCGCGTGCCGCGCTGGTCTGCACGACGTCGCCAACCGCAAGCTTATCGTCGATATAGCCGCTGGCCGCGCCATGGACCTCCCGCTTGACGCTCACGCGATAGAACGTGGCGCCGGGCTCCCCCGACAGCGAATAGCTGCGCATCAAGGCAGGCGCTGATGCCGGCCCCAGCCGCAGCACGACGAACTGCCCGGGGAGCGCGGTTGCGACGGGCCGTCCGTCGCTAGGTTCGAGCAGCAGCGAGACCACGTTGCCGCTCTCGCGCAGCTTGCGCGAGACCCGAAACGGGCGGAATCCTGACCATGCCGGAGGCGGGCTCGGCGCCTTGTTGAGGCCGGCATTTCCCGTCGTGACGCCGCCGTCGTGGTCCTGTGCGAGCAGCGCCTCGAAGGAACGGCGCCAGCCGACGCTCAGCATCGGAATGCGCAGCGCACGCTCCAGCTGATCGCGGGGATGACCGGGCCGATAGAGCAGCGCGCTGATCTCGGACACGCTCATGCGCTCAGGCCCGGAGGCAACCTGCGTGATATCGCAGCCGGCCTCGACGTTTCCTTCCTCCAGCACGCGGCAATAGAAGCCGGGCCTGCCGTGCTTGACCAGCAGCGCCGCCATTTGCGGCTCGTTCATGCGGATGCCCAGCCGGTAGCAGGTGACACGCGGCTGCGTCACCTCGAACAATGCGCCGCCGATCCGGTAGCGGTCTCCGATGCACACCTCTGCATCGGGCAGCCCATCGACGGTGAGATTCTCGCCGAACTGCCCAAAGACGAAGTCGTTTCGTCCGAGCTGGTCCTGCCAATAGCGATAGGACTCCATCTGATACACCAGCACCGCCCGGCGTTCGCCCCCGTGACCGGCCAAGTCGCCCTGTCCGTCGCCGTCGATGTTGAGGCGGCGCACCATGCGCGGCCCCTCGACCGGCGCCTTCCAGATGCCGGTATGGACCGTCCTGCCTTGCCAGTTCACATCGCGCGGCAGGCCGACATTGACTGCAAGCAGACGTGCCATCAACGTTCCTAACGATCATCGCCGCGATTTCGAACTGAGCCGGAACCCTGCGCCGGCCGCCGGCGCAAAACTCATGACCTCGTCCTCGGTGGCCTCTCCTTGCTACCTGCCACCTCGAGCGATTCCAACAAGTATCGTGAGATTGCTGATGTCACATGCAGCTTCCCATTCCACCTTCGGAAGAGGCGGCTCATATCAATGTATGAGTGGCGAGCATGACGACATGCGGGATCGGACCAGGCATGATCTCGCGCCATCGTGATCGTTGACGCTCGAGGCTTTTTCCGCGTGTCATCGCGTCCGGCTATGGTTGGCGTTCTGCGCCGAGCCGATCGTTGGGCAGAGCTTCCGCGTCGCCCGGAAAATCGCCACCATTGGCCCCAAGCGTCGGAGTTTTGTCGGGAACTCGCGGCTTGCGGGGATCCTACGCCAGCGGAGCAACGGCCATGCGCACCATCACGCTCGAAGAGCATTTCGCCACGCCGGGCTTTCTAGATGGCCCGGGCCGCGATCTCAAGGAACAGGCGCGCCAGGTCGGCAGTCGCGCCGAGCGGCTGATGCGCGACCTGTGCGACCTCGGCGAGGGGCGGATCGCTCAGATGGACGAAGCCGGCATCGACATGCAGGTCGTCTCGCTGACCTCTCCCGGGGTCGAGCAGCTGGACGCCGCCGAGGCGGTGGCGCTGGCGCGCGACACCAATGACGCGCTGGCCGGCGCGATCGCCAGGCAGCCGAAAAGATTATCCGGTTTCGCCGCGCTGCCGATGGCGGCGCCGGATCGGGCGGCCAAGGAGCTCCAACACCGCTTCAGCACTCAGGGCTTCGCCGGAGCCGTGATCAACGGCCATCAGCGCGGTCGCTATCTCGACGACAAATTCTTCTGGCCGGTGCTGGAGGCCGCGGAAGCGATGGGCGCGCCGATCTACCTGCATCCGACCAAGCCGCCCAAGCCGGTGCTGGACACCTCGTTTGGCGGGTTTGCAACGCTCGTCACCGAGATGCTGGCGGGCCCGGGTTTCGGCTGGCACATCGAGACCGCGGTGCATGTGCTGCGCATGGTGCTGGGCGGCGTCTTCGACCGCTTCCCGAAGCTGCAGATCGTGATCGGCCATATGGGCGAGGGCCTGCCGTTCTTCATGCAGCGGGTCGACGTGATGCCACTCGAGCTGACAAAGCTGAAACGCCCGGTCAGCGCCTATTTGCGCGACAATCTGCATTACACCTTCGCCGGCTTCAATTTTCCGCCGACCTTTCTCGATCTGCTGCTCGAGATCGGGGTCGGCCGCATCATGTTCTCGGCCGACTATCCCTACGGCTCGATGGCCAAGGCCCGCGCGTTTCTGGACCAGATTCCGGTTTCGGCCGCGGACCGTGCGCGGATCGCACATGGCAACGCGGAGAGCCTGTTCAGGCTTTGAGCGGTGATGATTTCGCAATGGCAGGCATCGCACGTGTTCGTTCGCGGGCTTAAACGTGGGGCATCGATTTCGCCCGTGTGAGCTCGCGGCTTGATAGAGCTACGCACCCATCCCGGCTGCACTCACTGCATGCCCTTCGGTCGCCGGGACCCGGCGTGCGGCGTAGTGCCGTGCCAGCGAGGCGCAGACCATCAGTTGGATCTGATGGAACAGCATCAAGGGAATGATCACGAGCCCGATATGCCCGGCGAACAGCAGGGTCGCGATCGGCAGGCCGCTGGCAAGGCTTTTCTTCGATCCGCAGAACACGATGGTGATCTGATCGGCACGCGAAAAGCCGAGCTGCCTGCTGGCAAAGGTCAGGATGCTCATCACCGCCGCAAGCAGCGCGACATCGACCAGCACGACCTTGAACAGATCCGCCGCATCGACCTGGTGCCAGATGCCATTCACGACGCCGTGGCTGAACGCCGAATAGACGATGAGCAGGATCGAGCCATAATCCACGCCCTTCAGCGCGCGCGCATGGCGCGTGACGAAAGCGCCGAGCCACGGCCGCAGCAGCTGACCGGCGACGAAGGGCAGCAGCAGCTGCACCACGATGGCCAGTACCGAGCGCGCGGAGATGTCGAGGCCATGGCGCGTGAGCAGGACACCGGCGATCAGCGGAGCGAGAAAAACGCCGAGCAGGTTCGAGGCGGACGCGCTGCACAAGGCCGCCGGCACGTTGCCGCCTGCCACCGACGTGAAGGCGATCGAGGCCTGCACGGTCGAGGGCAGCGCGGTGAGCAGGATCACGCCGGCCCAGAGCGGCTCGGGGAGCAGATTTGGCGCCATCAGGCGGGCGAAAAGTCCGAGCAACGGAAACAGCACGAATGTGCTCAGGAACACCGTCGTGTGCAGTCGCCAGTGCCGCGCGCCAAGCAGCGCCGTTTCGGGCGACAGCTTCGCTCCGTGCATGAAAAACAATAGCGCGATGGCGGCATCCGTGAGCCAGCCGACCGCGACGGCCGCTTCTCCGCGAGCCGGCATGGCGGCGGCGAAAGCCACAGTCAGCAGGATGGCCGCCAGGAAGCCATCGATGCGGGACCAGATCGAGCGGACCGCGGTCATTTCCAGCTCCTTCACTTTCGGGATGATCTGCCCGCTTGATATCGCTTCGCACTGGCCATTGTGAATACCGAATACAGCGATTATTGTAATCGCATATTGTGATGATGCGCCCATGCTGGATCCCGTTCTGCTGCAGACCTTCCTGGCGATTGCCCAGACCCGGAGTTTCACTCGGGCCGCCGAGCGGCTCGGCCTGCGCCAGTCGACGGTCAGCCAGCACATCCGGAAGCTCGAGGACGAGGCTGGACGCCGGCTGTTCGTCCGCGATACGCATTCGGTGACGATGACGGCCGATGGCGAGGCCATGATCGAGTTCGCGCGAGGCATCGTGGCGGCGAATGAGCGGGCGGAGCGCTATTTCGCAGGCTCGAAGTTGCGCGGCCGGCTGCGGTTCGGCGCGTCGGAGGATTTCGTGACCTCGCTGTTGCCCGAACTGTTGCGGGAGTTCGTTCGCACCCATCCGCTGGTCGAATTCGAGCTCACGGTCGGCATGAGCGGCGAACTCAACCAGAGGCTCGAGCGCGGCGAGCTCGACCTCGTCTGCGGCAAGCGTCGTCCGGGAGAGGATCGCGGACGCGTGGTCTGGCGCGACCGGCTGGCCTGGGT
>NZ_JBAURI010001293.1:0-18715 GCF_049581145.1 Bradyrhizobium sp. | reverse complement strand
ACAGCGAACCAAGCGGCGCTTCGCGGGCAATATTGCTCAGGATGCTGAGGGGCATTCCCGGCTTGCGGCCGGCTTCGATCGCCCCGGTGACGCGATTCACCGTGCCTTTCACCGCGTCAGAAACCTCCGCGATGGTGGATTTCGGCTCCGGCACGGGGTCGAGGCCTTCATAGGCGATGGGGGCCAGCGGAATCTCGTCACTCACGATCGAACCTCCAAGATCCAACGTCAAACCCAGAACACGGCCAATCCGTCGGAACGCCGGCTCAGTAATAGCGGGAGCGCCGCTGCGGCCGGCTTGGCGAGCGGGTCATGAACAGCGCCAGGGCAAAGCCGACCGCGCTTGCGATCAAGAGCGAGCCGAGCGGATTCTCCTGGACCTTTTTCGCCAGCGCCTGCGAGCCGTCGCGGAAGGTGTCGCCGCTGTTGTCGTAGGCGTCCCTGGCGTAGCTGACGGCGGCATCGGTCGCGTCGCGCGCGGCATCCTTGGCCTGGCCGTACAGGTTCTGCGCCACGCCCGCGGTCTCGCGGGCGCGGCCTGACGCCTGGGTCTTGGCGTCACCGGCGAGATCGCCCACACTACCCTCGACTTGGCCCGCGAAATCCTTCGCCGAGCCGGCAATTCGATCCTTGTCCATGGCGTACGCTCCCTGCATTGAAGTTCCGGGGAAGTAACCGTCAAGGTCCGTTTCGGTTCCACTCAGGCGAGCTCAGCTTTTGGCGAGATGACGTTCTCTCCGCTGATCGCCCGGTCGAGCGCGTCGATCAGCACTTGAATCTCGATGAATTTGTTGCGCGCCCGCTCGGCCTTGTCCCTGTCGAACGGAGCGGCCAGCACTTTCGCGTGCGCGTCCCTGTCCTCGACCATACGATCACGGGCCTTGTTCAACGTTTCGAGGCGCTCGCTCATGTCTTGGCTCCTTTGCCTGCTCAGTCGAAGGCCGACGGAAGCTGGCCTTTGCGAAAAATGACCTGGGGTTCCTCGTCATAGTCGCCCATCTCCGGGTCGCCTGTGGACGAGAAGGCGACGACACTGGATTTGCTCAGCGCCAGTCTCTCCGCAGTCTGCAGCGCACGCGTGGCCGATTTGCAGGCGATCGGAGCGTCGGCCTTCAGGTGTCCGCCCCTGCCGGCATTGAATGACTGCACGAAGTAACTCGTTTCACGGGCCACGCGGGCTCCTTTGACTTTTCCTCTGACTTGGCAACGGGCGATGGCGCGATGACCCCACGCGGCGCGATCAAGCTTTCATCGATCGCAGCAGCGCCGAAATCCTGATCGTCGCGAAATTGGAGAAGGTGTCCGACACCGCATAGGGCAAGATGATCAGGTCGTTGTGCCGCATCGCGCCGCAGGTATAGACGACATTGGGCACATAGCCCTCGCGCTCGGATGGTTCGGGTCGCAACAACGGCTCGCGCGTGCGCGCCAGCACCTTGGACGGGTCGCTCTTGTCGAGCAGCGCCGCGCCGATCGAGTATCTGCGCACCGGCCCGACACCGTGCGTCAGCAGCAGCCACCCTTCATCGAGTTCGACCGGGGAGCCGCAATTGCCGATCTGCACGAACTCCCAGGGAAATTCCGGTTTCATGACGGCCTCACCGCCGTCCCATGTGTAGAGGTCGTCCGAATAGATCAGATAGAGGTTCTCATTGTCCTGCCGCGCGATCATGGCGTACTTGCCCCGGATCTTGCGCGGGAACAGCGCCATGCCCTTGTTGCGTGCCGCAGCTCCCCTCAAGGGCGCCAGCCGGAATGACATGAAATCGCGGGTCTCGATCAATTCGGAGCGGATCGCCCGTCCGCTATAGGCGGTGTAGGTCGCGTAATAGGTCTTGCGGTCGCCGTCATCGAATTCGACGAAGCGCGCATCCTCGATACCGTTCGATTGGGATTCGGTGACGGGAAACAGCACGCGCTCGCTCAGATCTTCCTCGGGCTTGAAGATCAACTCGACACGATCGCCGTCCGGCGCGGCGATGCGCTGGCTGATGCGGGGGAGAGACGCAAGGCGCGCCGCCGGATCGATGCTGAGGCTGCCATTGGCTGCGATCATGCCGGTCCGAAACGTCAGAGACGACACATGCCCTTCGCCGATCGCACGCAGGCTGAGAATGAAGCGCACGCCGCCATTCGGCACATCCGATTGATCGGGGTGCGGCACGATGCTGGGGTTGAACAAGGCAGAGGCTTCGAACGAATATTCATTGAGAAAATAGGCGCCAACCAATCGGCGCTGGATCTTCGAAAACGCTCCATGCGCGGCGAAAGCCTCCTCCATCTCCTTGGCGCGGGCGTCGAACGTCTCCAGCAGGTTGCGATGCCGTCCCTGGAAATTATCCAGGACGTCCGCAAGTTCGGCGTCGGCCGCTACCGAGTCGAGAGCAAGAACGCGGTCGACGATATGATTTGCGCGCATCTTGTCGGTCGGATTCAGGTCGCGCGGCTCGGTCGCCGGCTTGAACGGCCGCACGATCACGCGCGCGGGGTCGGGACGCAGGTAGAGCGCCTGCCGATTCAGGAAGGGGGCTTGCGACAAGGTGGCCTCGGCTGGCTGGGTTAAGGGGGTGAGATTCAGGCGCCCACCGCGCGCAATACGCCGGATTTCGTCAGGGGAGTGTCGACGCGCGCAAGCTGACGAATCTCGGCAAGTCCGAGAAGATAGCACACAACCGACTCGCCCCCGCGATTTTCATTGGCGCGATCGGGGTGCAATCCATCACGGCAACTGCCGGTGCGTGGATCGACCAGCGCCACCGCGAGATCGTTGCTGCCGAGAAACCAGGCGAAAGCGCGCTTGGCCATGGTTTTCCACTCGACGTCGCCCTCGGCCCGCCATGCCGTGAGGCAGGCGGCGATCGTCGCGGTTGCTTCCACCGGCTGCTGGTCGAAGGCACGGGGGCGTTGCCGCAGCTCGCCGAAGCCCGTGGTGCCGACCGGTCGGAAATGACCTGCCGAGGTGGTCTGTTGCGTCATCAGCCAGCGTAGCGATCGCAATCCGGCAGCGAGGTAGTCAGGCCTTTGCGTCGCCACGCCTGCGAGCATCAACGCCTGCGGCAGGCGCGCGTTGTCGTAGGCGAGTCCCTCCTCGAACCACACCCAGTCGGGCGTCTCGACCAGCGAGAGGCACGATATCAGTCTGTCAGCAAGGGCATGCCGAACCTTCCTGGCGCGCAGATCATCCGGAGCAACGGTGCAATAGGCGTCCAATCCCAGCAACGTGAAAGCCCACGCCCGGGGTGAACGAAAGCTCTCGGCGGTCGCCAATGCCTCGGCAAACAAGGCAACAGCCCACCGGCGCCGCGACGGGCTTGCGTCGCCGCGCGCGGCTGCACCCAGGGCCCAAAGCGTTCGGCCGTGGCTGTCTTCAGAGCCTTTGTCTTCAAGCCAGGTTCGATTGAAGCCCATGAAGTTGCGAAAACGACCGGTGTCGGGATTCCACGCGTGCTGCACGAAGGCCGCAAAACGGGCGGTCAAGACGTCCGACAGGCGCTGCTCGCCGGGGGTGTTGAGGGCGCAGGCCAACAGCAAGGCGCGAGCATTGTCGTCGACGCAATAGCCGTGCGCGCGATCGGGCACCGAATGCACCGCATGCTGGAACAGGCCGGTATCGTCACACATCGCCAGGAAATGTCCGATCTGCATGTCAGGCGCCGCGCGGCTGCGTGGCTCGGGCGCAAGCGCATCGGCGCGCGCAAGGACCTTGGGCACGTGAGCCTGCCTGGCGTGCTCGAAGACGGACATGTAGCGCTCGGCGGTGCGGTGCCATGTCATCGTGCGGCTGACCGCATAGGCACGCCGGCACATCGCCTGCCGGCGCGCGTCGTCGGTGAGCAATTCCGCGATTTCGCTGCCGATCGCCGCGGCGTCGCCGAAAGGCACCAGAACGCCGCGTCCGTCCGTCAGCAGTTCGCGGGCGTGCCAATAGGGCGTCGAGACCACCGGCTTCCCCAGCCCAAAGCTATAAGCCAATGTCCCCGACGTCATCTGCGCCTCGTTGAGATAGGGCGTGACATAGACGTCGCACATCGAGATGAATTCGAGCAGGGTCGCTTGATCGACAAACCGGTCGAGGAATACCACGCGGTCTTCGACGCCGAGCTCGCGCACGCGCGCCATCAGGCTCTCCCGATACGTCTCGCCCTGGTCTCGAACCAGATTGGGATGGGTCGCGCCGAGCACCACATAGACTGCGTCCGCGCGGCGTTGCAGAATCCGCGGCATGGCATCGATCACGACTTCGATGCCCTTGTTGGGGGATAGCAGGCCGAACGTCAGAATGACCGACTTGCCGCCAAATCCGAGCCTGGCCTTCGCCGCATCGGGCGCGACAAAGGCGACGTCTGGAATGCCGTGGGCGATCACCTCGATCTTGTCGTCAGGCACCTGGTAGACGTTGCGCAGCAACTCGTGGCCCTTGTTGGCCATCACCACGATCTTGGCCGAGGCATCGATGACGCCCTCCATGACAGCGCGTTGCGCAGCGGTGGGATCGGCCAGCACCGTATGGAAGGTGGTCACCACCGGCACGGTGAGGCGCGACAGCAGCACCAGGATATCGGCGCCGGCCTCGCCGCCGAAAATCCCGAATTCGTGCTGCAGGCACACGATGTCGAACCGTCCGGCATTGAGGAATTCGGCTGCCCGCCTGTAGTCTTCGATGTCGTCGTCCTTGATCTGCAAGGCGACGGAAGGCGGATAACCATAGGCTTGACCGCGGTCGGTCATCGCCACGATGCAGGTCTCCAGATTCGGGCGCGAGGTCGATATCGCCCTCTGCAGGTCGGTCGTGAAAGTTGCAATTCCGCAGCGGCGGGGAAGCGAGTTGCCGATAACGGCGATACGGCGCAGCGGCGTCATGATTATCCTCACTCGTGACGCGCATATCGAAGTGACATGCCGTGGGTCGATATCGTCGATCGCCTGACCGAACTCACCTCAGTCTATTGAATGAAGCAGGCAAGGGCTGGCGCACCGGTTCACTCAGTCGATGCCACCTGATCCGTCGTCCACACCGAATTCCGCAAGTAGCATCCTCCCGTTGTCCGTGTCCGTTCAGATACGCGTCGAACCGCGCCTCCCGCGTTGCCCCGCCGCGACAGATCCGCGGCGTCCGATCTCACATCCGAGCCGCGCTTTCGGTCAGAGTTTGTTGCAGGGCGCATCGTTCTTATGCTTGTGCAGAAATCGAGCGATCTGCCCGCGAAGCGCCGCTGTCTCCAGCAGCTTTCCGACCGATCCGGCAGTGTCGAAAATCTCCCGTTGCAGCGCGGTCGGCAGGGCATTCCATTGCATGATGACGGCCGCGCCAAGACAGCGCAGCACGTGCTCTTCTTCGTTCGCAAGGTCCATGCCGCGGGAGCGGTCCTGCTCCGCGACCCGCACCGCATTGTCATAGTTATCAGCCAGCCCCTGCTCGTTATCCGCCAACGAGGCGAGCCGGTCCTGCTGTTCTTCAAACTTTCGGCTTTCGTCCGGCCCGGTCGAACTCCTGACCAGTTCACCGAACTCGGCTGCCTGGGCACGATATTGCTGCGATTTGAACATGCCGTGCCCTTTCGTCGATAGTCTCGGCGCAGTCCGATCAATAACCATGGTCGATCGGGAGAACATGGATATGGAGATCAACGACCGAATAACGAGGCCACGCGCACAAATAAGCCGGCATCAAACCGCGATAGCCCGATCTCGGGGTCCAATCCCAGGCGTATCGGCCAATTGGATCCCCGGGGCATCGTGCCGCCGAGAAGAGGTCGCAAGGCTGAGGCCGCAGGAGGGGACGCTCCGTCAGCTCGATTTGTCAACGGTCGAGCCGGTGCCTGCGCGGGTGTTCCGGATTCACAATTCCGCATGCGCCAGGGAGTGCTGATTCTTGTCCATGTGCATCGATCGACGCATGCCCGCCTCTCGAAACGAAACGAGTCGCCGTTCCCTCTCGTCCCACAAGGTCATCCGCACACACCGCAAACTCTGCAGCATGGTGATTCGTCCGACGGCAGCAAGCTCGGGGTGGTCGCGCAACACATCCGGCAAACGGTAGCAGGGAATGCGACTGCATAAATGGTGGATGTGGTGGATGCCGATATTGGCAGTGAACCAGCGCAGAACACCTGGCAAGTGATAGTGGGAGCTGCCATGCAGCGCAGCTTCATGAAAACTCCAGGTCCCATCGCGGGACCACGAAGTGTCCTCAAACTGGTGTTGGACATAGAACAGCCAGACCCCGATCGACGCCGCCAGAATCATGATCGGCAGGTGCACAAGCAGGAACGGCCCAAAGCCCACCAGCCACATCATCGTGGCGACCAGGAAAGCGATAGCGGCGTTGGTGCCCATTGTGCTGAGCCAGGGGCCCCGGCCGGCACGCATCATTCCCATCGGCAAACGGTGCCGCAGGATGAACAAATAGGTGGGGCCGATGCCAAACATCACCAGCGGATGCCGGTACAGGCGATAGAGGAGCTGCTGCAACCGAGACCGGGCGAGAAACTCACGCACGGTCAACGTGTCGATGTCGCCGACACCGCGGTGATCGAGATTGCCGGAACTAGCGTGATGGAGCGCATGGGTCCGCCGCCAGTAATCATATGGGGTGAGCGTCATGACACCAATGGCTCGACCGACCCAGTCATTTGCAAGACGGCTATGGAAGAACGAGCCGTGTCCACAGTCGTGCTGGATCATGAACAGCCGGACCAGCAGGCCCGCCGCGGGGAGCACCAGCAGCAGGCCGATCCAATAGTCGTGGTCAAGAGCCGCCCACATCAAAGCCCAAATGGCAAGGAACGGCACCGTCGTGACCGCCAGTTCGAACACGCCGCGCACACTGTTCGGCTCGCGATAATGCGCGAGCGACTGAGCCAATTTGCGGATTTCCGGCGTGCTCTGGACCATGTCTAGGCTGCTTTCCGCATGTGTTGAAGGAACGGCCGCCGGCAATGAATTCTGCGGGACCACTCAAAACCGTAAGCTGCTTGTCGAGTTGGCTGGAAGGCGGGTGGAGATCCGTCGACCTTTGGAAGCGTTCTTCTGTCGCGTCGAACGGCTGCTGAGCGGTAGAGACCCCGTCGCATTGGCCAGCGCGGCCTGTCTGCCCCACCAGAGCCAGTGCCACGGTGGCATTCATGCTGTCAACCATCGATGTTGCCGTCTTGACGGCGAACGATGACAATCGCGGCGACCACGAAAGCGAGGCCGGAACGAGGTAACCCGATCGCGCCGAGCCGACCCGCAAGCGCCCGGCCGTTAAAAATGCAGCCCTCGGATTCATTCCGGGTCCCGATTCGGTCCGCCCCTGGTGGGATATTGACCCGTTTCGCGAGATTTTGCTGAGCAATATTGCTCACTCTCAAAGCTCGGGTATTTCCTGGTCTCGAAGCCGCGTCCGCCGGAGTTGCACGAAACGTGGCGATACCTAAAGGCCTGCAATGTCGAACTCGGGACGGCTTTCGCCGGTGATGGATCCGGAATGCCCGAAACAAAACGACCCCAGCCCGGGGGGCGAGCTGGGGCCGTCATTCATCGGATGTTATGGGGGCATCGCATCCGGTCGCCTGTCACCAAGCGGCACGGGCACCATTGGTTCCCGCGGGCTGTGCGGGTATGGCGGCGCTCTGCGCCGCCTCTTACTCGAGAGGCTGCCCGACGAATCCGAATGAGCCGCGTCTTTTTGCCACGACGGAAACGGAGGTGCCTTGGGGGCCGGTTTCCGTGATGACCTCCGCGCCGAGTTGGCTGGCGAGGGCCGCGACGATGCCGGTCCCGAGTCCGCCTTCGGCGATACCGGCATGTTTCTGCTTGCCCTTCCCATTGTCGGACACCGACAGCCGCCACTCCGTTTTGCCGGCATCGAAGGCCACGACGATCAGTCCGTCGCTCGCGACACCGGGGAATGCGTGCTTGAGCGAGTTGATCACGAGTTCAGCGACGATCAATCCGAGGCTCTCCGCCTTGCGGCGGTCCACGTTGCCCCCTTCGCCCCGGACTGCGATCGAAATGGCCTGATCGTCGCTGATCATCGAATAGGATATGGCTGTGCAAAGACTGGACAGATAGGGAGTCAGCTCGACGGTCCCGCTCACCATCGAGCTATGGAGCAGCCTTTATACGGCCGCAACCGATTGAGTACGTCGACCCAAGCTTGACGATAAATCCGCAGCGCGAAACGGTCTGTACAAGATTGCTCAGTGCCGCTTGTTTGTGCATTGCAGCGTGCATTGATCGGTGTTGACCGTTCTATGGAAAAACGTGTGCAATTTTGCTCAGCGCGAACCGGCTGCGCAGGATAGGTTCGCAGACAGTTAAGTTTCGCCATGGCATCCGCCGATTTGGGTTTGACCACCAGCGCGACAGGTTGGTCCAGGAGATTCGCTTTGACCGTCAGGACAACCCGGACCACCGTTTCGTTCAGTAGTCCATTCACCCTTCACAACGTGGAGGGCATTCAGCCCGCCGGCGAGTATGTCGTGGTCATCGACGATGAATCGATCGAAGGACTGTCGAGGGTTTGCTATCGGCGCGTGGCAACGCTATTTCAGACGCCCGCGCTCTATGGTCCGGAACGACAGATTCAGCTTGCAGCCATCAGCCAGACGGAGCTGGACGCCGCGCTGATGAAGGATCAGTATCGAACGGTTATCATGCACTGAGCTCATCCGAGCCACATCAAACCGCATCGTGAATTCTCGAATGCGACCGGTGGCGCCCGACTTTCATTGAATTTGAGAGATGCGTTGATTCTCGCACTGCATCGATGGTTTTGCGATGCAACCTGAGGGAGATCCATGACCCCGACATTTCCAAATCACAGCCGGAGTTATGACCGAACCCGGCAGGCTGTCCGGTTCTGGGGATATGACACATCGATCGAATATTCGTTCTTCGTCGCTGTCGGTGCGCTGGAGAGGGTGGAACCCCGTCTCAACCATGACGAAGAGGATTTTGCCGGCGCGTTCGATACACACCGTGATCTGATTTGCCGGAAGGCCGCAGGCCTGCATTCACGGGGTCGAAAGGACCGCTACGAATTGGCTGGCGCGGACTTCAGGTAGAGCAGCCGACGTCCGCTCTTCCATCAAGCGGCCGCGAGATCGGTACTTGGTGCAGGCTACGCGCATCTCGCGGGGCGCGCTTCCCAAGTCGGGCGATGCCAGCCGCAAACAGCCAACTTCGTCAACACGATGCGTATCGGTTCTGATAAACAAAAGTCCGCAATCGGGGGCCGCGAGCTTCATGCCAAAGACGGCAAAACGCGTATTTGATCCAAAGCTGTTTCTCGCCAGGGTCGGCGACGGCAAGACCATTTTGACATTCGAGAAGAACCAGATCGTCTTTGCGCAGGGAGCCGCCGCGGATGCGGTCTTCTATATTCAGAAGGGTAGAATCAAGGTTTTCGTCGTCTCCGAACAGGGCAAAGAAGCAGTCGTGGGAATCCTGGAGGCCGGACAATTCTTCGGCGAAGGATGTCTCAACGGCCATGCCCTGCGGATCTCGACGACGATGGCCATGGAGGATTGCCTGATCACGTCCATCACGAAAGCCGGCATGCTGACGGCGCTCAAGAGCGAGCCGAAGTTTTCCGAGCTGTTCATGGCATACCTTCTCAGTCGCAACAGCCGTATCGAAGAAGACCTGATCGACCAGTTGTTCAATTCAAGCGAAAAGCGGCTGGCGCGCCTTCTGCTGCTGCTGGCAAATTTCGGCAAGGAAGGTACTCCACAGCCCATCACGGCACAGGTCAGCCAGGAAACGCTGGCGGAGATGATCGGGACAACCCGCTCGCGCGTCAGCTTTTTCATGAACAAGTTTCGCAAGCTCGGCTTCATTACCTATAACGGAAAGATCGAGGTTCATAGTTCGCTGCTGAACGCTGTCCTGTATGACAAGCCTGAGATAAGGCGGGACGACTGAGCGACGGGACGGTGCGGAAGGATCGAAACGCGTCGAGGTGTTTCCTGCGTATCGTGTACCACTGAGCGCCAAGCTGTGGCCGCCGCTGCCGGCAGTCAGCCCGCGAGATGAATCCAGATGAATGGAGCCGACTACGTCGTTGCCGCGTTGGCGGTGATGGTCTTGGTCCATGATGGCGCGAGCAAGACGCGCTCCGCGTGGTGACAAGGCTTCGCCGCACCCGGCGATCGCAGGCTGTTCAGATCCTGGCCGGCTCGCTGACAGCCTTGCCAGTCATTCGAGCCCATAGTGGCGATGGCAGGCCGCGCAGACGCCGTCGAGCTGGGCGCTGACCTCGGAGACGGATTTCAGGTCATGCGCCTCGGCGCCGCGATAGGCCTTGTCGGCTGCGTCCGCCAATTTCTTGACATAGCGATTCCACTGCGGATCGAGCCCCCGCCCCGGAATCATCAGCGCGTTGGTCGCTTCCGCCAGGGTCGCCGCACCGCTCACCACCTGTTCCCAGTCATCCTCCGATTTCGGCGAGAGATCATGCTCGCCCTTGTCGTCGATCATCACGCCGTCGACCTTCCAGATGCTCGCCGCGGCCGGACTGAGGACATGCTGCATGAAGGTCTTCATGTCGACATGGGCTTGAAAGGGCGGCGTCGCGCCAGCGTCTTCGGAGTTCGACGGCGATGCGGCAATTAAGCTGACGAGAAGGGCGAGGCTGGCGCCGAGAGCAAAGCGGAGGCTGACCATTTTACTGAACCTGCATCGTGAAGCCGATCCAGCGCCCGCACGCGACCACCGCGATCCAGAGCAGGATGGACAATCCCCCGGCGAGCCGCGCCGACAGCGGCGGCGTTCTCGCCTTTTCCCATTGCGGCAGATCCCTGGCGCTGACGACATGAAACACCGCCATGTTCAGGCCGGCCACCACAATCAGGAAAAGCTTGGCGACAAAATAGCCGTTGGCCAGGTACTTGGTGGCGTTGGAGACGAACATCAGGCTGCCCGAGGCAACGGCCAGCGCAAACGCGCACCAGGTGAGGGGAAGGACGCCGTTGATGACCCGGCTCACCGGCCGGTCGACCGAGGCAAGCCCGAGCAATCGGAGATCGGCGACCAGAATGGTACCGACCACGAGGCAGATCGAGACCACATGCACCGATTCGATCAGCGGGAACAGCAGGTCGTTCTCGCGAATGTTGTCCGCCAGTCCGCTATCCTCGAAATACGAGATGAATTCCTGAAGCATCATCCGGCCTGGGTATAGGCAATCCAGCGGCCGGCGAACAGGATGCCGCACCAGACCAGGATCGAGGCGGCGGCGGCCACGCGGCCCGCGATGCGGCGCCCGCGCGTCCCGTCCCAGAAATTCGGCGATGACGATATCGACCCCTGCAGCCCCGCGGTCAGCACGATCGCAACCGCCAGCAGCGCCATCTTGAGATAGAAGGTCGGGTTGATCAGGGAACGGCGGGGCTCACCGATGATCAGAAGGCTTCCCGTGACCAGGAGGATGAGCAGCACCGGCCAAATGGTCGGCAGGAAGCGCCTCGCCACGTCGGGCAGCGGCTCGTCGCGCTGAAGCAATCGCCAGATCCGAAGATCCACCAGGACCACGGCGGAAAACACCGCGGCAACGCTCAGGATGTGAATGGTCTGAAGCGATGGAATGATCCAGGTCGTGGTCTGGATGGTGTGGCTCAGCTGCGTTGCCGCCAGCCATTTGGAAAGCCCGACCTGCCCGACGTCAATCATCAGATCATTATTCGGCTTGATCGGCGGGCGTCAGGCTGTAGGTCAGTTCCTGACCATTCTGCAGGTTGACCTTCTGCAGAAAGCCGCCGGCATTGCCGTCGCGAAGTGGCAGATAGTGGAACACCGCGTGATCTCCCGGCTGCAGCGAGCGCTTGGTCCAACCCGATCGCGTCAAAACGCCCGGGCTCGATACTTCGAGCACCCATGTGCTTGCGGGCTGGCCATCCTTGGCGTCCTTCTCGATCACGAAGGTAATGTGCGGGTTGGTCCAGTTCACCTGCTTGACGGTACCTTCCATGGTTTGCGGATGATCGGCATCATAGGCCGCATTCGAATGGTGTGCCGCTGCGATGCCGCCAGGTCCCAGAACCAGGGCCGCGGCAAGAATGACGACTTTCGGCGACATCGCGATCTTCCTCATTTCTGTGTGTGGACCGAGCCGTAGGCGCCTTGCGGGTTCGCAACGAAGATGTCGTTGCCGAACTCATCCTTGCCCGGGATCAGATCTTCCTGAGCGCATTCGCCCTCGGTGATCTCATAGTGACGCTCGGGATAGCGACGGAAAATCCGCGTCGTCTTCCAGGTCGCGTCGAGAACCTTCGGCGCCGTGATTTCGAGGTCGTCGTCGAGCACGTTCGGCTGCGCCAGATGCAACCGCTCGACGACGTGCATGTCGCCGTCATTCGGGATGCCGACCGCCTCGCTGATCGCGATATAGGCCTGCGGCACGATCGCGGTGGTGTCGATCACCAGCGTATCGCCCTCCCAACGCCCGATCGAGTGACCGTGAAGCGACAGGTCGGGGTCTTCGGGATGCGGGCGGCCGTCCATGTAGACTCGCCGCATGCGGTTGCCGTCGACCTCGCCCAGCATGGTGATGCGGCCGGGAGTGACCAGCAACTCGAACGCGTTGTGCATGATCAGCATCCAGCTCGGCATGCCATGCGGCAGGCAATGGCTGAGCACCAGAAACGGCCGGCCAGCCTTTTCCTCGGCAATCAGGTGCTTGACCTGCGGCAGGATCTCCGGCTTCCAGGGCGGCATATTGGCCGTTTCCTGACGCTTCTGATCCCTGATGTCCGGAAGCCAAACCCCGCTCAGATCGGGCGGCTCTGCCTGAACCTTGGGAACGCCCGACACACCAATCAAAAGCGCGGCACAACAGGCCATCGCGAACTTGTCAGTATTCATCTTCACGCGGACTGGCCGTTGTGTCCTGAGCATGTGTTCTGAGCATCTGTTCTGAGCATAAGCTCTCAGCATAAGCTCTCAGCATAAGCTCTCAGCATAAGCTCTGACGCTGCAAACCTCACTGGCACGAACATTAGTCGCGGCGCGCGAAAAAGAAAATCGATCATTGTTGCAGAGCAGCTATCTCTCCCCGGGAATTGATTGACAAAACGGCATAAGTTGCATGACGCTTCCAGCGCTACTTTCCAGAAATCAACCGCGGGATCTTTTGTAGGTCCTCATGCCAAGGTCTTCGCACAAAAGTCCGATGGCGCAACCGCCATGGATTCGCAGGCGCAATCCGCTCAAGACGGTGGCGCAGCACTCGTGCCCGATTGGCAAGCCCTACGTGTGAGGCCGAACCGCGCGTGGTTGGGCTCGCATCCACACCGCGAACGCGATCACCACCGCGCCGGCCAGCGCGAACCAGGTGATGGCGTATTGCATGTGATCGTCCGGCAAGTGGACCTCGAGCGGGCCGGGCTTCGGAATGGCATTGTCCGGCACCGGCGTCTCCAGATCGACGTAGAACGGCGCCACCGCGCCCCAGCCGAGCGCGTGCGCCATTGCGCGATGATCGCGCACGAACCACAGACGCTTGGCGGTATTTTCCGCGGGCGTCAGCAGTCCGGCGGATTGGGGAAAGCGAAGATAGCCGGTCAGGGTCACGGGCCGGTCGGTGATCAGCGGGGCTACCGCGCGATCCTCGGCCGAACGCTCCTGCATGGTGTTCGGCACGAAGCCGGCATTGATCACGACGGTCTCGCCCGACGTCAGGGCTGCGGGCAGGAAGGCCCAGGTGCCCGGTCCGGAAATATCCGCGCGCACTGCCGAGCCGGAGCTATAGACCATGGCGTCCGGCCGCCGCGCATAGGTCGCGACGAAGCCGACGCGGCGGAACTCGTCGCTCGCGGCCGTCAGCCCTCCCCATTGCGAGGCTGGCGGCAGCGGCACGGGCGCGGCGGCGAGCCGCTCGGTGAGGGCTGCGATCAGCGCATGTTTGGCGAGGCGCCGCTGCAATTGCCAGACGCCAAGGCCGACGAACAGCGCCACCATGACGAGGGTGAAGACCGCAAAGCCGCGGCGCCCGCGCGCGTTGCCCCCGGTCATTTCGGCGCGCGGTCTATCAGCTGGCCCGGCGCGGCCTTGTGATGGAATTGCAGCGCGATCAAAAGCGACTTCATCGCGCGCAACGGCCACAGCGTCACGGCGAGCGTCAGCGGCAGCCACAGCGCGGCATGCACCCAGAACGGCGGCTGGTATTTCACCTCGACGATCAGCGCCGCGGTGACCACGATGGCGCCGGCGATCAGGATGATGAAGATCGCAGGCCCGTCGCCGGCATCGATGAAGGCATAGTCAAGCCCGCAGGCTTCGCAGCGGGGCCGCAGCGTCAGGAATCCCGAAAACAGCTTACCCTTGCCGCAACGCGGGCATTTGCAGGCGATGCCGCGCAGCGCGGTCTCGCTCAGCGTCGGCGATGTCTGGTCCGGCATGGGCGCTCGATCTCTTGCTGGAAACAAAAAGGGCGGCCTCGCGGCCGCCCCTTGTAGCACGGCTGAGAACAGATTACTCGGCGCCGACAAGCCGGCCGCCGCCGGTGCCCCAGACATAGATGCAGATGAACAGAAACAGCCACACCACGTCGACGAAGTGCCAGTACCAGGCGGCGAACTCGAAGCCGAGATGCTGGGTCGGAGTGAAATGGCCGGCATAGACCCGCGCCAGGCAGACAATCAGGAAGATGGTGCCGACCAGCACGTGGAAGCCGTGAAAACCGGTCGCCATGAAGAAGGTGGCGCCGTAGACATTGCCGGAGAAGCCGAACGCCGCATGGCTGTACTCAAAGGCTTGCACACAGGTGAAGCAGGCGCCGAGCAGGATGGTCAGGATCAAGCCGTATTTCAGGCCCTGGCGATCGTCCTCGAGCAGCGCATGGTGCGCCCAGGTCACGGTCGTGCCGGAGGTCAGCAGCAGAAGCGTGTTGAGCAGCGGCAGATGCCAGGGATCGAAGGCCTCGATGCCCTTGGGCGGCCAAGTGCCGGGCACACTGCAGGCGCCCATCTGGGTACCGGCGCCGCAGCCGAAGATCGCGTCGCGGGCGGCATGCACGGCATCGGCCGGAAACAGCGACGAATTGAAGAAGGCCCAGAACCAGGCCACGAAGAACATCACCTCGGAGGCGATGAACAGGATCATGCCGTAACGGTGGCTGATCTGGACCACGCGGGAGTGATCGCCCTTGTATTGCGCCTCCCGGATCACGTCGCCCCACCAGCTCGCCATGGTGTAGAGCACGCCGACCACGCCGAGCGCGAATACCATCCAGGCTGCGGAGAACAGATGGTGCATCCAGCAGATGGCGCCGACGGCCATGACGAAGGCCGACACCGAGCCGACGATCGGCCACGGGCTCGGATCGACGAGGTGATAGTCGTGGTGCTTGACTTGCGCCGTAGCCATTGCGGTCTCCCCATTAGCGGTGCCGGTGGATTCGGCACATATTCATCAAAAAAATCCGATCCCCGAAGTCCCCCCGGAGATCTTGAAGGCTTCCGTTCAGAGAGTTCCCATGTCTTCCTTGGCCCTACCCGGCTCGCGCGTGGTGACCGGCTTCGGGGTGGCGTCGCGCACGGGATAGAAAGTGTAGGACAGCGTGATGGTGTTGAGCGTGTCGTTGTCGGAATCGCGTGTGATCGAGGGATCGACGTAGAACACGACCGGCATCTCGCGCTTCTCGCCCGGCGCCATGGTCTGTTCGGTGAAGCAGAAGCAGTTGATCTTCTCAAAATAGGAACCGACCGTAAGCGGAGCGACGTTATAGGCCGCCTGCCCGACCGTGGTCCGCGCCGACCGGTTGGTCACGGTGTAATACACGGTGACGACCTGGCCGATCTTGACCTCGATCTCGGTCTGCTCAGGCTCGAACTTCCAGGGCAGGCCGCCGGCGACGTTGGCATCGAAGCGAACCGCGATCTTGCGATCGAGCGGCGCCGTCGACGGCGTCGCGGTCGCGATCTGGGTCGTGCCGTTGAAGCCGGTGGCGCGGCAGAACCAGTTGTAGAACGGCACCGCCGCGTAGGAGGCGCCGACCATCAGCGCCACGAGAAGGCCGCAGCTCGCAGCAACCAGCACGTCGCGGCCGAGTCGCGGCGCACCGGCCCGCTTTGTCGCGGCCTGCGCTGTCGTGCTCGTCCGGGTCTCGGTGTCCATCACATGACCTCGATCACAGCGGCCGGTTCAGCACGGCCGGGCCCTTGACGATGGTGACCGCGAAGAACAGCATGACGAGAACGCCGAGCGCGAGCGCGATCGCAATCGAACGGCGGCGCTGGCTGCGCTTCTGCGCCTCGGTGAGGACGATACCGTCCGGTTCATGCGGGTTCGACATTCGCGTGCCATGCGCCCCTATCCGAACCAAGATCCGAACCAAGTTCCGAATCCCGGCGCGACGGTGCGGACGACGACTTCGAGCAGCAGCGTCGCAAACAGCGCGAACAGATAGAGGATGGAGAAGGCGAACAGTTTTCGCGTGGCGCGCAGCGATTGGCTCTTCTCGCGGCGGCGATAGACGTTGATCGCGAAGGCCAGCATGCCGGCGCCGAGCACCAGCGAAGTCACGCCATAGACCGCATCGAAATAGCCCAGCGGCCAGGGCGCGGCGGCCACTGCGACCAGCACCACCGTGTAGAGCAGGATCTGCAGCCGCGTCGCGTCGGGACCGGCGACCACCGGCAGCATCGGTATGCCGGCGCGCGCATAATCGTCGGAACGGAACAGCGCCAGCGCCCAGAAATGCGGCGGCGTCCAGAAGAAGATGATCAGGAACAACAGCACCGGCTCGACCGAGATCGAGCCGGTCGCGGCGACCCAGGCGACCACCGGCGGCAGAGCGCCGGCGGCGCCGCCGATCACGATGTTCTGCGCGGTCCAGCGCTTTAGCCACAGCGTGTAGATCACGACATAGAAGAAGATGGTGAAGGCGAGCAGCGCGCCAGCATACCAGTTGACGAGAATGCCAAGCGTCATGACCGAGAAGAACGCCAGCGTCATGCCGAACGCCATCGCTTCGGGCCGCGTAATGCGGCCGCGCGGAATCGGCCGGTTGGCGGTGCGCGACATCTTGGCGTCGATGTCGCCTTCGAGCGCCATGTTCAGCGCGCCGGAGGCGCCGGCGCCGACCGCGATGCACAACAGCGAGGTGAACGCCAGCACCGGGTGGAGATGCCCGGGCGCCATGGCAAGGCCCACGAGCGCGGTGAAGACCACGAGCGACATCACCCGCGGCTTCAGCAGCGCGACATAGTCGCCGACATCGGCCTCGGAAATCCGTGGCGCAAATTCAAGGGCGTTCTGATCGACAACCGACAAGATTCTGCTCGCTTCTCAAAACGACGCGACGCCAATCGGGGCGCCGCTTGCTTTTGCTCACTGCACGCGCGGCAGCACTTCGAACTGATGGAACGGCGGCGGCGAGGACAGCGTCCATTCCAGCGTGGTGGCGCCGGCGCCCCACGGATTGTCGGCGGCCTGCTCCTTGCGCACGAAAGCGTCGATCACGCCATAGATGAAGATCAGGACGCCGAAGCCGGAGATATAGGAGCCGATCGAGGAGACCAGGTTCCAGCCAGCGAAGGCGTCGGGATAATCGACATAGCGGCGCGGCATGCCGGCCAGGCCGAGGAAATGCTGCGGGAAGAACACCAGGTTGACGCCGATGAAGGTGACCCAGAAGTGCGCCTTGCCGATGGTCTCGTTGTACATATAGCCCGACATCTTCGGGAACCAGTAGTACCAGCCGGCGAAGATCGCGAACACCGCGCCGAGCGACAACACATAGTGGAAGTGCGCGACCACGTAATAAGTGTCCTGCAGCACGCGATCGACGCCGGCATTGGCCAGCACGACGCCGGTGACGCCGCCGACCGTGAACAGGAAGATGAAGCCGATCGCCCACAGCATCGGGGTCTTGAACTCGATCGAGCCGCCCCACATCGTGGCAATCCAGGAGAAGATTTTCACCCCCGTCGGCACCGCGATCACCATGGTGGCGGCGACGAAATAGGCCTGCGTCGCCGAGCTCATGCCGACCGTGTACATGTGGTGCGCCCACACCACGAAGCCGATGCCGCCGATCGCGACCATCGCGTAGGCCATGCCGAGATAGCCGAACACCGGCTTCTTCGAGAAGGTCGAGACGATCTGGCTGATCATGCCGAAGCCGGGCAGGATCAGGATGTAGACTTCGGGATGGCCGAAGAACCAGAACAGATGCTGGAACAGCACCGGATCGCCGCCGCCGTCAGCGGCAAAGAAGGTGGTACCGAAATTGCGATCGGTCAACAGCATGGTGATGGCGCCGGCCAGAACCGGCAGCGACAGCAAAAGCAGGAACACCGTCACCAGGATCGACCACACGAACAGCGGCATCTTGTGCAGCGTCATGCCGGGCGCGCGCATGTTGAAGATCGTGGTGATGAAGTTGATGGCGCCCAGGATCGAGGAGGCGCCGGCCAGATGCAGCGCCAGAATGGCGAAATCGACCGCGGGTCCCGGATGACCCGAGGTCGAGAGCGGCGCGTACATGGTCCAGCCCGTGCCGACGCCGTTGGAGCCGGGCTCGCCCTCGACGAAGGTCGAGATGATGAGCAGCGAGAAGGCGGCCGGCAACAGCCAGAACGAAATATTGTTCATGCGCGGGAATGCCATGTCGGGCGCGCCGATCATGAGCGGCACGAACCAGTTGCCGAAGCCGCCGATCATCGCCGGCATCACCATGAAGAAGATCATGATCAGGCCGTGCGAGGTCACGAACACATTGTAGGTATGG
>NZ_JBAURI010001292.1:0-1874 GCF_049581145.1 Bradyrhizobium sp. | reverse complement strand
GTGTATGGGCAGCTTTCGCTGACATACACGGCGGCATCTGGGGCGCGTCACGTCATGCACTGACGGTGGGCTTTGCGGCCACAATGGTCTTTGCCATTGGGCCCCGCATCCTCCCGCATTTCGCTGGACTCAGCAATATCTTCAGCAAGCGACTGATGTTCCTCAGCCTCTTACTGCTCCAGTCGGGCTGCTTGCTGAGAGTGACTTCAGAGCCTCTCGCCTACGAAGGGTTTCTTTTATTCGCGTGGAAGGTACTGCCAGTATCCGGAATGCTGGAGCTGAGTGGGGTGCTCCTGTTCGCAACAAACCTTGTACTCACGTTTCTGTTGGGCCGCTCAGCCTTTGCAGCCAAGGGTCTCAATCACCCCCGCGGCGGCATGATAACAGGCTCGCATCTCCGGAGGCGATTCAAGGTCCGCGGGAGCTACTCGCCGGTTTCTGATTCTCCGGCCGGATGCACCCAGTCGTAGGTTGCGCCTAGCCACGACCTCGCGGTGCCGGACTCCAAAACATGCGGGATCAGGGCCCACAAACCGATGAGGGCCAGTCCTACCAGGTTTGGGAAGAGTAGTGGAGCCATAGGCGGCGCACCGTTCACGAGCTTGTCAAAGACATTGTGGCCAGGCTCAACAAGGTTGGCGCGCATGTGGAACCAGAATCCAAGTACGCCAACAAACGCCTGCCCCATCATCACGACCAGACATAGATCGAGGAAGCGGCGCGTGACTGTCAATATCAGGGGGATAATCAGGAAGCCTGTTGCGAATGCGGATGAGATTACGGGGATCCATTCCGTGCGCGCAAAAAAACCATTCGATGCGTGATCGGTGAGCGACAGCACGAAGTTGCCGAAGAATCCGCCCAGTGCAAGCAGGATCACCCAGCGAGCCCACTCCATGCTGCGAGCGGCGACCATGCGGTTCATGAGCAACAGGAACCCAAGTCCAGAATAAGCAAGCGGCGCGGCGAAGGGCGCTGCATACGTGAGGCTCTTCAGCGTCCGATCGAGAAAGAATCGGCTTTCCAGGTGATAGAGGACGCCCCCTAGCCCCACCAGGACTGAAAGCCACCCAACCGCATAGCCAACATCGCGCCACGGCGCCTCAAAGCCCCAAATCCAGCGCAAAGCAATCACACAGGCCAATACGAGGGGAGCTCCAATCGAGAAATACAGAGGTATATATTCGGCCGCTTTTTGAAAATGATTGACTGAGTGCGCGATAAAAATGTCCGCGGCAAGGATTGCCAGGTTGACGGTGGCAAATAGTTCCACCCAGAGACGGGGATCGTGGCCCCATCGAAGACGTGGATCACCGACGATTTGCTGACTTGGCGAGAGCAGCCTACTTATGCGCATGTTCTCTCCGCAATTCATCGGCATCATGCTGCAGTTCGACCGTCTTGGAAAGAAGTTCGTAGTTTCCATGCCACTGCACAAAATCGGCTCCTCCCATGAACGCCCCGTGCTTTGAAGTTCGGCCGTCGTAGTGCCAGAGATTAAAGTAGGTGAAGTCGATGGTGTGCGTGAATGGCGGACCGGAGAGCGAGCCGTCTTTGTGAAGGTCATCCATGATCGCCTTGGCGGCCAGGATCTTCGCATTGGTGCTTTCAACAACCTGCTGACCCTGGTCATAAACGCGGTCAACAAGTGCCTGGGTATGGCATTGCGTGCAAACCTGCTTCATGTTGATCTGCGCTTGCAGGTAATTCGGGCGATGGGTGGTAATCGCGTCGGCGAGATACCAGCCGAGGCGGTCAGATGGATTGTGCGTAACCTTGAGCCCGTTGATGCCGCTCATGTGGCAGGTTGCACATGTTGGCACAAACATATCCCGCGTAGTGAGCGTGCGCGGATCGGCATCAAGCTTCAATAG
>NZ_JBAURI010001291.1:0-10476 GCF_049581145.1 Bradyrhizobium sp. | reverse complement strand
ACCGCCTGGGCTCGAAGCCGGAAATCCAGCCGGAGCACGGCGCAGTTTCGCACCATTCCGACGCAAACGACTGCCGCGCGAATGCGATCGGCAGCCCCCTGTCGCGCGCATGCCGTATCGCGAACATGCAATTCTGCAACGACCGCTCGACGTCGGACAGCGGATCTCTCGAAAGCTCGTGATAGTTCTGCTCCTGCAGATCCACGATGACGAGCAATCGGCTGTTTGAGGCGCCGACATAGCTTCGCAGATCGATGACGGAGCTCATCGGACACCCGCCGCCGGCTGGCAGACCCCCCTTCGCGACGACTTTTCGAGAACGCCGGGCGTATCCCAGCGCCCCTCGGGCCGGATGATGACATAGGGATCGTCGTCAAGCGTGATGCTCTGCGGATGCTTCTCGGTCTCCAGCTTGACCTCGACATAGTCGAAGTCGGAGAACACCAGCTCGCGGCTACCCATCCGTTTGAACCCGCGCGATTCCCAGACCTTGAGAAACCGCTTCTGCGAATGGGCGTAGAGGATGCTGTAGCCCTTCTTGCGGCAGAGATCGATCGCCGCGTCGAGGATCCGTCCGGCAAGGCCGGAGCCGCGGCCTTCGTGGCGAACGGCCAACCGCTCGAGCTTGGCGAAGCCGGCGAAATACCGGATCCGCATGCAGCCGACCGGTTCGCCATCCTTGTGACAGATCAGATGCGTGGCGGAAAAATCGTTGCCGTCGAACTCCTCCTCGAACGGGCAGCGCTGCTCGCCCATGTAGATCGCGCCGCGGATCGCGATCACGCGCGCCATCTCGTCCATCGACCGCACGACCTCCACGGTCACCGGATCATGGTTAACGACCCTGACGGGAGGCAGATCGCCGGAGCGATCGAACATCTGCAAATTGGGCGTGAACAGACCATCGTAATGCGCGCCAGGTGTGAAGCCGAGCGGCTCGAGCACCCGAAGGCCGCCCTTGGTGATCGGCCGCGAATAGATGTTCACGCCGCGGTAAAGCGGCGTCGAGAATTTCTCCAGCACCAGCGGGATCGCGGCCGCGATCGTCCCCTTGGCGTGAATGGCCCAGACATAGATACCGGCCGGCCGCTCCGACTGGCGTGCGACGAAGCGAAGTTCCGGCTTTTTTGTGTTCAGACCGCCGTCGATCAGCCCGCGGGTGCCCTCATGGGTCAGCGGAAGCACGGCCAGGAACCCATCGCCTTTCGGGGCGGCGATGTTGAAACGATCACGCCTGGCGATCGCCCAGAACGTGTCGGGATTGTGATTTGCAACCCTCTGAAACATCTCGTTCGACGTGAGGCCGGGGATGTCCTCGCGTGCGGCATCTACGAGGCCTGCGATACCGGCCGCATCGACGGTAAAGATGACCGTCCGTTTCGCCAGCTGGCGGTCGGTCATCTTGTCGAGAGAGTGTTCGGCGGAGGGAGCCGGCGATGTTTTTCCGGCGGCGGTCTTGCGTATTAAACTGAGGTCGAGCGCGGTCATCTCATCGTCTCTTGGTTGTTAAGTGGCCTCATTTCTGCAATGAATGATAGAAGGCTTAATCGAGGTAGCTTGTATGCACTCACCTGAGCGCAGGGGTGCGCACCACGGTGCGCACCCCCCGGGCCGAATGGCGAACTGGGACCTGGTCCGGATCTTTCTGGAGGTGGCTCGGATCGGCAGCTTTCGCGCCGCATCCGAACAACTCAACATGTCTGCGAACTTTCTCTCCAAGCGCATCACGCTGCTGGAGCGCGCCTACAAGACCACGCTGATGACACGCCATGTCGACGGCATCAGATTGACGCACGAGGGTCTGCAGGTGCTCGAAGCAGCGAAGCGAATGGAGCAGGCATCGTTCGGCCTCGATTGCGCGCTCAATCAGGCGTCGCCGACCCTGAATGGCGAAGTGCGCATCGCCGTCACCGAGGGGCTCGGCACCTTCTGGCTCGCGCCAAGGCTGGTCGAATTCCAGCGGGCCTATCCTGGCCTTCTGGTGGACTTGAAGTGCGAGATGCGGTCGGCGGATGTGCTTCGTCTCGAGGCCGACGTCGCCGTGCAGCTCGAAAACCCGGATCAACCGGATCTCAAGCGAGTCAAGGTCGGGCGGCTGCACGTCATGCCGTTCGTCAGCCCTTCCTATGTCGAGATCTACGGCATGCCGACGAGCGCCGACGACATCCGGCAGAACCATCGGGTCGTGATTCAGGATGCCGAGCAGACCCGCGGCAAGGAGATGTATGACCGATATGCCGGTCGCGAGCAGATCGGCTTTGTCGCGATGCGCAACAACGTCTCGACCGCCCATCTCTGGTCGATCGCGAAGGGCGCCGGCATCGGCTGGCTGCCCACCTACGTGCCGGCACTGGGCGATCCCCTGATCCCGCTCGACATCGGCATCCAGTTCCAGCTCGACATCTGGCTCGCTTATCATCCCGATGCGAAGAAGATCGCTCGGGTGAAGCAGGTGATCGACTGGACGGCGCAATCGTTCGACGGACGCAAATATCCATGGTTCAGGGACGAGTTCGTTCATCCGAAGGATCTGCAGAAGGCCTACAAGGACGCCGAACCGCTGGTGAACCTGTTCGCAGGGTTCAAGAAGGTGTCGCGTCCAAAAGACGTCCCGGTTTTCCCCAAGCGCGCGAACGAGAATGGTCGATGACGGGCAGCACAACCGATTCGAAGCTTGACCAGATCGTGAAAGCGAGGTGGCTTGCGATCGGAATTTCGCAAAGCGACCTGGTCGAAGTGCTTGACACGGCGTTGAAGCAAAGACCGGACGCAGGAGGCGCAGTGGACACGATCGATGCCGCTCGCCTCACGGAAATCGCCGACGCGCTCGAACTCCAGCTTGACCGTCCGCGCAGCGAACGGCCGAACGGCCTGCCGACGCGACAGTTCGGTTCGCTGCAATTGATGCTCGATTTGCGGCTGTTGCGGGCGTTCCGGGAACTCGAGGACCATGGTACGAAGCGGCTGCTCATCAACCTCGCCGAACAGATCGTCAAGCGGCAGGCGAACCGCCGCAGCGATGGCGGCTAGCGCATGATCCGGAAAAGCATGCCCTCGGGCTACGACCCGATGGGTGCGTAGCGGTTTTCCAGATCATGCCCAATCAAAAACCCGGATGGCGATCGCATCGCGCTCTAGCCGCTTCCTGGCCTGCTCCCCCGACGAAGCCTGCCCTGGTTTCGCATGGTCGCGATACGCGTGCCCGATTGATATCAGCTGAAAATCGGTGTCTTTGAGCCGGGCCGGGACGACATCCCGCCTGGCGGCGCCCGCCTGGCCGGACCCGGTAGCATGGAAACCCGGCGTTCCAAAAGATTTGTCCCCGATGTCAGCTTCGGACCAGTTTCCGCATGCGGTCTCCGGCAACTGGCTGGGCCGTCAGCCTTATCTTTTGCTCAGCATCACCGCGCTGTGCTGGGCCGGCAACGCCATCGTCGGGCGGCTCGCCGCGGGGCATATTCCGCCCGTGACACTGTCGTTCCTGCGCTGGTCCGGCGCGTTCATCCTCATCCTCCCCTTCGCCTGGACGCATCTCAAGCGCGACTGGGCCGTGATCCGCTCCAAGCTCGGCTTGATGATCACGCTTTCCGTGGCAGGCATCGCAGCCTTCAATACCCTGCAATATTGGGCGCTCGAACATACCCAGGCGTTGAACACGCTGCTCCTGCAATCAGCCGGCCCGCTCGTCGTCGCAGTGTGGTCGCTGATCCTGCTCGGCGTCCGCCTGACGCTGTCGCAAGCGATCGGAATCCTGCTGTCGCTGCTGGGCGTGCTGGTGATCATGCTGCGTGGCGACGTGACCGCTCTGTCCACCATCCAGTTCAACGAGGGCGATCTCATTTTCCTCGTTGCGATGGGGATCTTCGGATTCTATTCAGTGCTGACGCTGAAGCGCCCGCCGATCCACGGCCTGTCGTTTGTTGCCTTCACCTTCGGCTGCGGCGCGGCATGCCTGCTTCCGATGCTGGTCTGGGAGCTCAATTCGCGCCCGGCCATGACCGTCGACGCAAAAAGCCTGTTGATGCTGCTCTACGTCGCAGTGTTCCCCTCGGCGCTGGCCTATCTGTGCTTCAATCGCGGCGTGCAATTGATCGGCGCCAACCGCGCGGCCCCCTTCTTTCACGTGGTGCCGGTGTTCGGCTCGGTCATGGCGATCGTCTTCCTCGGCGAGCGTCCGCGGCCTTTCCACCTGATCGGCTTTGCGCTGGTGCTGGGCGGCGTCTACGTCGCATCGCGCAAGCCTCGCGCATGATCGGGAAAAGCATACGCAACCATAACGATTATGTCACAACGGGGCGCTATGGTCCAAAATGCTGCCGAGTGCTGCAGCCTGCTCATCCGGTTCGTGTGGGAATGGTTCGAGGCCAAGAGCAATGATGACCGTTCCGGAGCTTGCGGCCGACGCGCTCGGCAAATTCCTGGAAAATTACATGCGGCGCAGGTTCGGCTCGTCGCAGACCCATCTCGTCGAAATGGTGCCATCGATCGCCCGAATCGCCATCGAATGCATCGGCAACAGCGACGCACTCTATCATAATGTCGAGCACACCATGCTGGTGACGCTCGCGGGCCACGACATCCTGCGCGGACGGGCGCTGCATGCCCACATGCCGGCCGAAGACTATGCCCATGTCATCATCGCCTGCCTCACGCACGACATCGGCTATGTTCGCGGGCTGTTCAAGGCGGACGACAAGGAGGGCTACGTCGTCGATCCCTCGGGCCGCAAGGTCACGCTGCCCCGCGGGTCGTCGGATGCGGCGCTGCTGCCTCATCACGTCGACCGCTCGAAGATGTTCGTGATGGAGCGGATCGAGGGCATTGCGTTATTGGACAAGCGACGCATCGCGCGCGCCATCGAGGGTACGCGGTTTCCAGTCAGCCTGCCGAGCGACGGCGAGGATGAGGACGAAGAGGCCTCGCTGCTGCGCGCAGCCGACCTGATCGGACAGCTTGGCGATCCCCATTATATCCGCAAGGCGAATGCGCTCTATCACGAATTCGAGGAGGCCGGGCTTAATCGTCAGTTCGACTATTCGTCGCCCGCCGACCTCGTCAATCTCTATCCCCAGTTCTACTGGAACAGCGTCGCACCGCAGGTGCAGACGGCGATCCGCTATCTCAATGTCACCTCCAATGGACGGCAATGGATCGCCAACCTCTACGGCAATGTGTTCCGCGCCGAGCGCGACATCGCGCTGTCGGGACCCCAGACATGAGGCTGGCATCGCGCCTTCATCCATCGCCGTCCCGGCGCTGGCCGTCCTGCTGCGCGGCGAACGGCGCGGCCGTCTCAACTGATGGGCTACGCGCCGGCGTCCGCGGCCTCGGCGATCGCATTCCGCCAAGCGTCGACGAAGATGGTGATGGTCAGGCGGCACGGACCTTGGCGAGGAAACCATCGACTGCGTTGCGCAGCTTGCCGGACTGGTTGTCGAGTTCGCGGGCGCTCGACAGCACCTCGGACGCCGCCGAGCCGGTCGCGGCCGCGGCCGAGCTGACCCCGCCGATATGAGCGCTGATCTCGTTCGAGCCGGCGGCGACCTGCTGGATGTTGCGCGCAATCTCGCGCGTCGCGTCGCCCTGCTGCTCGATCGCGGAGGCGATGTTGACCGTGATCTCGCTCATCTGCGCGATGGTGTGGGTGATACCATTGATTGCGACGACCGCATCGCTGGTCGACTGCTGCATGGCCGCGACCTGGCCGGAGATTTCTTCGGTGGCCTTGGCGGTCTGGTTGGCGAGCGCCTTGACCTCGGAGGCGACCACCGCGAAGCCGCGGCCGGATTCGCCGGCGCGCGCCGCCTCGATGGTCGCGTTCAGCGCCAGCAGATTGGTCTGCGCCGCGATCGAATGGATCAGCTTTACCACCTCGCCGATCTTCTCCGCGCCGGTGGACAACACCTGCACGGTCGCATTGGTGCGCTCGGCATCGCCGACCGCTTTCTTGGCGACCTCGCTGGAGCGCGTCACCTGCCGTAAGATCTCGGTCACCGAGCCCGACAGCTCTTCCGCCGCGGCCGCGACGGTCTCGACATTGTTCGAAGCGCTCTGGGATGCCGATCCGACGGTCGCGGCGCGCGCGCTGGCGTCGCTCGCGGTCGCAGTCATCGATTGCGCCGTCGTCTGCATGCCGGCGGCTGCCGTCGACACCGAGCGGACGATGCCGTTGACGCTGCGCTCGAAGTCGCTGGCGAGATTCTCCATCGTCGTGCGCTGCTCGGCCGCGGCGCGCTGGCGCGTCTCGGCTTCGGCGTTTTCCAGATCGCGCATGCGCTCCGCATTGTCCTTGAAAATCTGCACCGTCGCGGCCATGCCGCCGACCTCATCGCCCCGGTTGAGACCGGGGACGTCCCCGTCCAGCTGGCCGTCGGCGAGGGCTCGCATACGTTTGGCAAGCGCGGCCAAAGGACCGCTGATACTGCGGCCGATCATCCATGCGATGCAGCCGGCGATGATCCCGATAACCAGGATCGCAATGCCCAAGAGCCAGGCCAGTGGTCGCATCTTGGCATCGATATCGTCGAGATAGACGCCGGTGCCGACATACATGTTCCAGCCGGGAATCGCGGCCGAATAGCTGATCTTGCGCGACGGCTTCTCCTCACCCGGTCTGACAAATTCATAGATCAGGGTATGTTCGCCCTTGGCGGCGACGCCATCGTGCCACTCATGTGCGATCGACCTGCCATTGACCAGCGCGTCCATGCGATTCTGCCCGATCTGGCTTGGCACCTGCGACAGTACCGTGATGCCATCCAACGTCGTGCCGAACAGATAGCCGTTGCCGTGGTCATAGGTCAGCAGATTGCCGACGCGCCCGAATTCGGCGATCGCGGCGTCCTTGCTGAGCTTGCCGGCATCGACTTGCTTCTGCAGCCCTATCGCCAGGTTGCGCGCCATGTCGACAACGGCGTGGATTTGCTCGACCCGCGAGTCGACCATCTCCTGCTGCATCAAATAGCCGGCGAGGATGCCGGCGATGCATAGGCCAAGCAAAGCGACGCCCACCAGGATGCTGAGCTTGGGGGCAATCCTCAGATTGGTCAGCTTCACGGGCGATATCTCCGGAGATCAGCGCGGCGCGACGGCGTCTCGCGCAAGGTATGATACTCCGGAAGATAAGACGGAATCCTTTAGCGCTTTGTTACGAATTCGCGATAACCGCGGGCTCCGGGCTCACTCAATGTTAGATTGAGCCGATCCGTCCCGCCGCGATCTTTGAATGGTCCCGAAAATACACCTTTTACGAGCAGTTCTTCCCGACTGCCATCCGCCAGAGCCTCAGGCAGCGCGGACCTTGGCGAGGAAGCCGTCGACCGCATTGCGCAGCATGCCCGATTGGTTGTCGAGTTCGCGGGCGTTCGACAGCACTTCCGAAGCCGCCGTGCCGGTCGCCGCTGCGGCCGAGGTGACGCCGCCGATATGGGCATTGATCTCGCTCGAACCGGCCGCGACCTGCTGGATGTTGCGCGCGATCTCGCGGGTCGCATCGCCCTGCTGCTCGATCGAGGTGGAGATGTTGACCGTGATCTCGCTCATCTGCGCGATGGTCTGGGTAATGCCGCTGATCGCCGCGACCGCGTCGCTGGTCGACTGCTGCATGGCCGTGACCTGGGCCGAGATTTCCTCGGTCGCTTTCGCGGTCTGGTTGGCGAGCGCCTTCACCTCGGAGGCCACCACGGCGAAACCGCGGCCGGACTCACCGGCGCGTGCGGCCTCGATGGTGGCGTTCAGCGCCAGCAGATTGGTCTGCGCCGCGATCGAATGAATGAGCTTGACCACCTCGCCGATCTTCTCGGCGCCGGTCGACAGCAGCTGCACGGTGGCGTTGGTGCGCTCGGCATCGCCGACCGCCTTGCTCGCGACCTCGCTGGAGCGCGCCACCTGGCGGGAAATTTCAGCAACCGAGCTCGACAGCTGTTCGGCCGCCGCGGCAACCGTTCCGACATTGTTCGAGGCGCTCTGCGACGCCGAGCCGACGGTCGCGGCGCGCGCGCTGGCATCACTCGCGGTCGCGGTCATGGACTGTGCCGTCGTCTGCATGCCCGTCGCCGCGCTCGACACGGAGCGGACGATGCCATTGACGCTGCGCTCGAAGTCGCCGGCGAGATTCTCCATCGCCGCGCGGCGCTCGGCCGCAGCGCGCGCCTGGGTCTCGGCTTCGGCCTTTTCAAGATCGCGCATGCGGACCGCATTGTCCTTGAAGATCTGCACCGTCGCGGCCATCGCACCGACTTCGTCGCCGCGCTCCAGCCCGGGAATTTCTCCGTCCAGCTGGCCGTTGGCCAAGTCCTGCATCCGGTTGCCGAGCGCGCCGAGCGGGCCGCTGATGCTGCGGCCGATCAGCCAGGCCACGCCGCCCGCAATCACCGCGATGCCAAGGATGGAAAGGCCGAGCGTCCACTCGATCGGCCCCATCTTGGCGTCGATATCGTCGATATAGGCGCCGCTGCCGAGATACATGTCGAATCCGGGGACGGCGGTGGCATAGCCGATCTTGCGGATCGGCTTTTCCTCGCCGGGCTTGACGTATTCGTAGGCCAGCAGGATCTCGCCCTTGCTGCGAACGCCGTCCATCAATTCGTGGGACAGCTTCCGCCCGTTCGTCAACACCTCCATCCGGTTGGTGCCGATCTGCTTGGGATCCGGCGACAGCACGGTGATGCCGTCATAGGACGTGCCGAACAGGTAACCCGAACCGTGATCATAGGTCAGCGTATTCGCCCGCTTGCCGAACTCGACCAACGCGGCTTCCTTGGTGAGCTTGCCGTCCTCCACTTCTTTCCTCAGGCCGGCCGCCATGTTGAGCGCCATGTCGACGACCGCCTTGGTCTGTTCGATGCGCGCATTCAGCATCTCCTGCTTCATCAAATAACCGGCGAGGACGCCGGCAACGCACAGGCCCAACAAAGCCAGCGCCACCACAATGCCGAGCTTGGGAGCAATTTTTAGATTGTTCAATTTCACGGGCAAAACACTCCGGCAATGAAGCTGAGGACACGCGGCAGACAAATTGACTAAAATTCACGTTAGAGTGAAATCCCTAGCCGTTGGTTACAAGGCTCTCCGTAGAACTCCGGGCATGCCAGCCCGATTCCGTTCGCAGAACGGCAATCTTCGATTTCTTGTGAGGCGCCACGCAATCTGTACGTCGAGACTTAACTCCCCACGCCGACGGCGATCGGCCGCCGCGAAACGCCGGCCGCGGACCTGATGGGAGGACGCCCGATGTGACTGGCACGACGGCTAGACTAGCCGACCCGCGCCCCGGCATGCTTTGATGCGCGGCATAACAACAAGATCGCCGCGCGCGGGCCAAATCTCGGGAGCAGCTCATGTCGAAGTTCAGGGTAGTGACGCCGAAAGGCGCGAGTTTCACGGTGGCGGGCGGCGGCTACGCCTATGAGAAGGAGGCGCTCGATCCGATCGGCGCCGAGATCGTCGAGGCCCCGGCCAACGAGGCTGAATTCATCGCGGCGGCCAAAACCGCGGATGCCATCTATGCCAAGGGCATGCCGATCACCAGGACCATCATCGATGCGCTCGAGACCTGCAAGGTCATCACGCTCGGCAGCGTCGGCGTCGACTCTGTGGACGTCAAGGCCGCGACCGCGCGCGGCATTCCCGTCACCAATATTCCCGACACCTTCATCGAGGAGGTCGCCGACCACGCCATGATGCTGTTGCTCGCCGGCTTTCGCCGGCTGGTCGAGCAGGACAAGATGGTGCGCCAGGGCCGCTGGGCCGAGGGCCGTCCGGCACTGCTGAAGCTTCCTCGCCTGATGGGGCAGACGCTCGGCTTCATCTCGTTCGGACGAGTCGCGCGCGCGGTCGCCAAGCGCGCTGCCCCGTTCGGCCTGCGCATGATGGCCTACGACCCTTTCATCCAGGAGACCCTGATCTCCGATCACGGCGTGATGCCGGCGACCCTGTCGGAGGTGCTGTCGCAGTCGGATTTCGTGTCGATGCATGCGCCGGCGCGGCCCGAGGTGCATCACATGCTCGGCGAAGCGCATTTCAGACAGATGAAGCAGAGCGCGATCTTCATCAATACCGGCCGCGGCGCCACCGTGAACGAAGAGGCGTTGATAGAGGCGCTGCAGAAGGGCTGGATCGCCCATGCCGCGCTCGACGTGCTGGAGAAGGAACCGCCGTCTCACAACAACCCGCTGCTGCGCATGGAGAACGTCACGCTGACCGCTCATGTGGCTTCGGCCTCCGCGCGCTTCGACGAGGCCCGCAAGCGACGCGTCGGCACTGAATTGTCGCTGGTGCTACAGGGAATGTGGCCGGTCAGCTGCGTCAACCCGTCGGTGCTGCAGACAACCTCGCTGAAGCGCTGGCAGCCGGTCGGCATGGACCGCGGACCGAACAGCTAGGGCCTGTCTTCAGTTAGGGGATTCCCAAATCAGTTTTTGAATGATTCATAGGCGGTCGGCCTGAGGGGGGCCGACCGATGCGACGTTTTGCGTT